>NZ_JBHYXN010000011.1:0-25761 GCF_042752335.1 Streptomyces sp. NPDC059355
GGAATCGACGCGGAGCGTCGGTGACCGACGACAACGCGGCGAGCGTGCGTGCCAGACCCCGCCGGCCAGACGGGACTTTGACGACACGACCTAGGTGCATCGCCTCGGGAGGCCGTGTCCTTCGGATGCGGCGCGGCCCCGCTTCCCGGGGAGAGGTGGGGGAAGCGGGGCCGGCGGGCGGGGCCGGTCAGGCGTTCACGCCGGTGTTGCCCCAGGCGCCGTTCAGCAGGCCGATCACGGAGACCGCGTTGCCGACCACGTTCACCGGGACGTGGACGGGAACCTGGACCTGGTTGCCGGAGGCGACGCCGGGCGAGCCCACCGCCTCGCCCGTGGCGGACGCCCCGCCGTGCGCCGAGGAGACTCCGGCGCACGCGGCAAGGAGGCCGCCCGCGATCACGGTGACGGCAGTGGCCTTCTTGATGTTCTTCACGTTCTTCGTCCTCCAGTACGTCTGCCGCGGCCAGCCGCCGCGGCATGTCATGAAGAACGGTCATCGGACGAACGGGATGCGCCATGTGAGTGACATCCACCCGACCGTATGAATCCGGGATCGGAGCCGGACGGTCCGATCCGGCCCGGTTCAGTCCGTGATCCCGTGCCTGACCGCCCACAAGGCGGCCTGCGTGCGGTCCACGAGGTCCAGCTTCATCAGGATGTTCGAGACGTGCGTCTTGACCGTCTTCTCCGACAGGACCAGCGCGCGGGCGATCTCCCGGTTCGACCGGCCGTCCGCGATCAGCGACAGCACCTCCTGTTCCCGCTCGGTCAGGGAGCCGGCCCGGCCGGGCGTCGGCGGCCCCTCTTGGGAGAGGAGGGCCTCGGCCACCTCGGGCTGGAGCAGTACGTGCCCGGCGTGGACGGAGCGGATGGCTCCGGCCAGGGCGTCGGGGTCGATGTCCTTGTACACGTATCCGGCGGCGCCGCCCCGCAGGGCCGGGACCACCGTCCGCTGCTCGGTGAAGCTGGTGACGATCAGCACCCGCGCCGGGTTCGCCAGCGCGCGCAGTCTGCGCAGGGCCTCGATGCCGTCGGTGCCCGGCATCTTGATGTCCATCAGGATCACGTCGGGCCGCAGCTCCTCGGCGCGGGCCACGCCCTCCTCCCCGTCGGCGGCCTCCCCGACCACCTCGATGTCGTCCTGGACCTCCAGGAACGTGCGCAGGCCGCGGCGGACCACCTGGTGGTCGTCCACCAGCAGGACGCGGATGGGCGTGTCAGCCACCGGGGACCTCCATTTCGATCGTGGTGCCCGTACCGGGCTCCGAGTGCACGGTGAGGCGGCCGCCGACGCCGCTCGCCCGGTCCCGCATGGAGACGAGGCCGAGGTGGCGTCCGGCCGCGCGGATGGAGGAAGGGGAGAAGCCGCTTCCGTTGTCCGTGACGGTCAGCACGGCTCCCGCGGCCCGGCGGGCCAGGGTGACCTCGACGTGGTCGCCGCCGGAGTGCCGCAGGGCGTTGTGGAGGGCCTCCTGGGCGACCCGGAGCAGCGCCTCCTCCTGGGTCGCCGGGAGAGCCCGTATGCCGTCGCAGGTGAAGGTGACGTGCGCGGTGTGGGCGCGGTCGAGTACGTGGACCTGGTCGCGGAGGGTGGCGACCAGGCCGTCCTCGTCGAGGCCGGCCGGGCGCAGCTCGGTCACGGCGGAGCGCAGCTCGTCGGCGGCCTCGGCGGCGAGGGCGGCGACCTGCTGGAGCTCGCCCTTGGCGCGGACGGGGTCGCGGTCGACGAGGGCGGCGGCGGCCTGGGCGGTCAGGCGCAGCGAGAAGAGCTTCTGTGCGACGGCGTCGTGCAGCTCGTGGGCGAGGCGGGAGCGTTCCTCGGCGATGGTGAGCTCGCGGCTGCGCTCGTAGAGGCGGGCGTTGGTGAGGGCGATCGCCGCGTGCTGGGCGAGAAGGGCGAGGAGCTCCTCGTCCTCCTCCGTGAACCCGCCGGGGCTCCTCTTGTTCGCGAGGAAGAGGGCGCCGAGGGTCTCCTCGCCGTCGCGGACGGGCCGGCCCAGGAAGTCGGACATCTCGGGGTGGGCGGCGGGCCAGCCCTCGAAGCGGGGGTCCTTGCGTACGTCGGCCAGCCGCTCGGGTCCGTCCTGGTGGAGCATCGCGGCGAGGATGCCGTGCTGGCGGGGCAGCGGGCCGATCCGGCGCCACTGCTCCTCGCTGATGCCGTCCACGACGAACTGGGCGAAGCCGCCGTGGTTGTCCGGGACGCCCAGGGCCGCGTACTCGGCGTCGAGGAGCTCGCGGGCGGAGACGACGATCGTGCGCAGGACGTCGCGGACCTCCAGCCGGCGGCTCATGGCGAGCAGGGCGGTACTGACGGCGGCGAGGCCGCCCCGGGGGCCGCCGAACACGGGACTACCAGTCATGGGCTCACCGTACTCGCGGCTCTGACCTGCGGGATCGGGCTCGGGTCCTAGGGCCGGGGGCCGTGTGTCCTCCTCCTCGGGGAGGGGGTCCGGGGGTCCGTCTCTGCCCTGGGGATGAGGCCGGCGGCGGGCTTGTGGCCCTCAGGGTGGAGAATTCCGTTACAGAATGCATTGCTGAAGCAACTCATGGTGAGACAGTTACATGGCCGATGTGAGCCCGCGCATAGGACCCACGTCACTTACGAAGGCGCCTAGTGGACACATAAAGACCGCGTCAGCGCTGCCACGCCTAGCGCGCCGACCGGAATTCCGGTCTTGTCGCGGCCCCCTGATCCACTAAGCGGGATCGTACGTCACACCTTTGCCAGGCGATTTTGCCGCCGCTAAGAATTGCTCCCGTCGCACAGCGCCGCGGATCCCGGATCCGAGCGGCGCTTTCCTGCGGCTCCCCGATTCGAAGAGGTTGCTACGCATGTCCAAGACCAGCACCCCCGGCCACAGTCGTCGTCTGACGAAGGCGCACAAGATGTCCTTCGCCGCGTTCGCCACCATCGGCGCCGCCGCCCTGGCCGCCACCGTCGCCCCCGCCGGCTCCGCCGAGGCCGGTACGACCGTGACCGCCGCCCCCGTGGCGTGGACCCAGGCTGTCGAGGGTGTCCAGGCCAAGACCGTGCAGCACCTCAGCGCCCAGTCCAAGCTGGCCACGGACTCCGCGAAGGTCGAGGCCGCGATCAAGGCCAAGGCCGTCGCAGCGAAGGCCAAGGCCGACGCCGCGAAGGCGAAGGCCGACGCCGAGGCCAAGGCGAAGAAGGACCGCGAGGCGAAGGCGGCCGCCAGCCGTTCCACCGTCCGCAAGCCGATCTACGCGAACAACCTTGACGGCTGGATCAAGGAGTCGCTGTCGATCATGAAGGCGAACAAGATTCCGGGCACGTACAACGGCCTGTACAAGAACATCATGCGCGAGTCGAGCGGCAACCCGCGGGCGATCAACAACTGGGACATCAACGCCCAGAACGGCATCCCCTCGAAGGGCCTGCTCCAGGTCATCAAGCCGACCTTCCTCGCGTACCACATCCCCGGCACCCCGCTGGACCAGTACCACCCGGTCGCCAACATCGTCGCCGCGGCCAACTACGCCGCCGACCGTTACGGCTCGATCGACAACGTCAACAGCGCCTACTAGGGCGACGGGCGTAGCAACCCCCATGCGCCTCAGGGCGGCACCCGGTATCCGGGTGCCGCCCTGAGGCGTTTGTCCGTGGAGTTCCGCCGGAGCGGGCCGGCTAGTTGCGCATGACCTCGGGCTCGTGGCGGCGCAGCAGCTTCTGCACCGCGAAGCCGCAGGCCACACCGATGAGCAGCAGGATCGTGATGTTCACGCCCCACTGCGCGACCGAGTGCTCCCACAGCGGGTCGGTGTTGGTCGGGTTCTGCTGGTCCCACGGCGGCATGAGCTTGCCGAGGTCGAGCGTGGTGCCCGCGGCGGCGACCGCCCAGCGCGACGGCATCAGCCAGGCGAACTGCTCCAGGCCCGGCGAGTCGTACACCTGGAAGAGGATGCCGGTGAAGACGACCTGGACGATCGCGAACATGACCAGCAGCGGCATGGTCTTCTCGGCGGTCTTCACCAGCGAGGAGATCACCAGGCCGAACATCATCGACGTGAAGCCGAGCGCGGTGACCGACAGGCACAGCTCGACGGCCGGCGGCATGAGCAGGCCCTCGGTGGGCAGGTCGCGCGGGACGAAGCCGATGACGCAGATGACCGCGCCCTGGACGGCCGTGATGAAGCCGAGGACGATCACCTTCGACATGAGGTAAGCCGACCGGGACAGACCGGTGGCGCGCTCGCGCTCGTAGATGACCCGTTCCTTGATCAGCTCACGGACCGAGTTCGCGGCGCCCGAGAAGCACATGCCCACGCAGAGGATCAGCATGATCGTGCCGGCGTCGCCGTTGAACCGGGACGGCGGCTTCGGCGGGGCGAGGCCGAAGGTCGCGGGGATGACCGTCGAGACGATGCCCAGGACGGCGGGCAGGATCAGCATCAGGGCCATGAAGCCCTTGTCGGACGCGATCACCGAGACGTAGCGGCGGATCAGGGTCCACAGCTGGTCGCCCCAGCCCTGCGCCTTCGGCGGCATCATCTGCTGCATCGGCGGCATGGCGACCTGCTGCGGGGCGACGGCGTCGAGGTCGGCGGCGTACAGCTGGTAGTGCTGCGAGCCCTTCCAGCGGCCGGCCCAGTCGTAGTCGCGGTAGTTCTCGAACGCGGAGAAGACGTCCGCCCACGTGCTGTAGCCGAAGAAGTTCAGCGCCTCGTCCGGCGGGCCGAAGTACGCGACCGAACCGCCCGGGGCCATGACCAGCAGCTTGTCGCACAGCGACAGCTCGGCCACGGAGTGGGTGACGACGAGGACCGTGCGGCCGTCGTCGGCGAGGCCGCGCAGCAGCTGCATGACGTCGCGGTCCATGCCCGGGTCGAGGCCGGAGGTGGGCTCGTCCAGGAAGATCAGCGAGGGCTTGGTGAGGAGCTCCAGAGCCACGGACACGCGCTTGCGCTGACCACCGGAGAGCGAGGTGATCTTCTTGTCCTTGTGGATGTCGAGCTTGAGCTCGCGCAGGACCTCGTTGATGCGGGCGGCGCGCTCGGCCTCGGCGGTGTCGCCGGGGAAGCGGAGCTTGGCCGCGTACTTGAGGGCCGTGCTGACCTTCAGTTCCTTGTGCAGGATGTCGTCCTGCGGGACCAGGCCGATGCGCTGGCGGAGCTCCGCGAACTGCTTGTACAGGTTGCGGTTGTCGTAGAGGACGTCGCCCTCGTTGGCGGGCCGGTAGCCGGTCAGCGCCTTGAGCAGCGTCGACTTTCCGGAGCCGGAGGGGCCGATGACGCCGATGAGCGACTTCTCCGGGACGCCGAAGGTGACGTCCTTGAGGATGTGCTTGCCTCCCTCGACCGTGACCGTGAGGTGGCGGGCCGAGAAGGAGACGTCACCGGTGTCGACGAACTCCTCGAGCCGGTCGCCGACGATCCGGAACGTCGAGTGGCCGACGCCGACGATGTCGTTCGGGCCGAGCAGCGCCGTGCCGGACTTGGGCAGCGGCTGGCCGTTGACGTAGGTGCCGTTGTGGCTGCCGAGGTCGTGGATCTCGAAGCGGCCGCCGGTGGAGCGGAACTCCGCGTGGAGGCGCGAGACCTGGAGGTCCGAGACGACCAGCTCGTTCTCCAGCGCACGGCCGATCCGCATGACGCGGCCGACGGCGATCTGGTGGAACGTGGTCGGGCTGCGGTCACCGCCGTAGGCGGGGCCCGCGCCCTGCTGCTGCGGGATGTGCGGCTGCTGCGGCTGCTGGTGGGCGGCGGCCTGCTGCGGCGGCTGCTGCCAGGCCTGCTGCTGCGGCTGGTGGCCCTGCGCCTGGGCCGGGGCCTGGTAGGCGGGGGCGGCGGCCTGCTGGGCCGGGGCCTGGTAGGCGGGCGCCGGAGCCTGGTAGGCGGGAGCCGCCTGCTGCGGTACGGCCTGCTGCGGCGCGGCGGCTGCGCTCAGATTCAGCCGCGGGCCGTCGGTGGCGTTGCCCAGGTGCACCGGCGTACCGGGCACGAGCTCGGTCTGCTGGACCCGCGCGCCGCGCACGTAGGTGCCGTTGGTGCTGCCGTGGTCCTCAATGCCCCAACCCCGGCCGTTCCAGGCGATGGTGGCATGGCGCCACGACACCCGGGCGTCGTCGATGACCACGTCTCCCTGGGGGTCACGCCCCAACGAGTACGACCTGGACGGATCGAGCGTCCAGGTCCTTCCATTCAATTCCAGTACGAGTTCCGGCACTCCAGCCCCACTTAAGTCCCCCGAGAATCCCCCTGACGCCAGGGAGTCCGACGTCAGGGAGTCTAGGGATGGCGAACATCCGGGGGAACTATTTCAGGCCTGCGGCCACATGTGGAATCGGGGCCTTCCCGGGGCGTCTACGTAAGCCCGTTGACGGGGGCGAAAGTCACCCGGAGAGTGAGATACGGGACTTCTCGCCCTGGTCCGACCCCGTCCCGCTCGGCACGCACGCTCGACACGCACGCTCGACACGCACCGGGGGTACGCATGCGCCGCATTCGTTGGGGAGACGTGGTCGCGTCGGGCGTCGCCGCCACCGGCTGGGCCCTCGTCACCATGGCCGCGGTCGCCGCCCTCGGGCTCCGTCTGCTGGGCGCCGACGCCGCGGGAGGCTCGCTCGGGGCGATGACCGCCGCGGTGGTGGTGCTCGCCATCGGTGGCACGGTCACCCCGTCGGGGGACGTGTCGGTCCTCGGGATCACCGGGCCGGGGGCACAGTCCTCACTGGACGTCATGCCCCTCGGGGTGGGGCTGGCCGGGGCGCTGGTCCTGGCCCGGATCTTCCTGCGTTCGATCCGGACCGGGGCGCCGCGCGGGGAACTCGCCGCCCGGGCGGCCGCGGTGGCGGTGCTGCTCGTCGCCGCGGCGGGCGGGCTGGCCCGGGCCGGGCGCGACGTGGTCACCCTGGACGGGCCGCGGCTGCCGACGGCCCCGCCGAAGGTGGTGGTCCCGGGGATCGGGGACGTGGGCGGGCTGTTCCCGGACCGCATCGGGGACCTCATCGACACCCGGGCCCGGGTGGGGTTCTCGGTGGAGTCCGGGCCGACACTGCTGGGCGCGGGGGTGTGGGTGCTGGCCGTACTGGCGGTGGCGCTGCTGGCTTCGCGGCGGGGGCCGGCGGGGTTCGCGCGGCTGCAGCCCGCGGTGTCGGCGCTGGTGACGGCCTTGCTGGTGGCGGTGGCGGCCGCCTTGACGGCCGCGGTGTGGGCGGCCGCGGGCGACGAGCGTCCGGGGCGGGTGCTGGGCGCCGCGCTGCTGGGAGCGCCGAACGGGGCATGGACGGGGGTGCTGCTGGGGCTCCTCGTCCCGTTCGACGGGCAGGCCACGGGCACGCTGGGCCGGCTGCTGCCGGATCCGCTGGACGATCTGCTGGGGGCGCCCGCACGGGAGCCGGTGACGGTGTCCGGGCTCGCGGTGTACGACGGGCGGATCTGGCTGCTGGTCGCGGGGGCGGGGCTGCTGCTGCTCTGCGCCGGTGTGCTGGCGGCCGTACGGACTCCGGGGCGCGGGATCGCGGCGTGCGCGGTGCGGCTGTCGGCCGTGACCGGCGTCGCGCTGGCGGCGCTGACAGTGCTGACGGGGGTGTCGGCCGACGCCTCGCTGCCGGTGCTCGGCGTCGATGCGGTGGACGCCGGGGTGGAGCTGCGGGGGGACGCGCTGTACGCGCTGCTGCTCGGGGCGGCGTGGGGTGCGGCCGCGGGCGGGGCGGGGGCGCTGCTGGCGCGACGGCGCCGGCCGGCTGGACCCGGGCCCGGCGGGGCGGCAGGACCGGCCCCGGAGGCGCCGACGGCCGCGTACCGGACTCCGCCCGGGCGGCCGTCCCCGTACGCCCTTCCGGGGCCCGAGCCCTGCGCCGAGCCGGACGGCTCCTGGGACGTCACGATCACCCGGCTGCCCCGAAGGCCCGCCGGGCGCCCGGCGCCCCGCCCCCGCCCGCGCCCGCCGTTCACCCCGCCGCCGCCCCCTCCCCCGCCGCCGCCGCTGGGGCCGCCGGGCTGAGGCGCCGGGAAGCTCCGGGAAGCGGAGCGTGCCGAATCGAACACGCTCGGCCACCGCTCTGCCCCGAGACCCACGCCACCTCCCCGTCGGCCCGTGTTCACCTCGCCGCCGCTCCCCCGCCGTCCCCCGGGCGCCCGCGACCGGCGGCGCCGGAGGGCGCTGCGCCGCAGAATGGTTCCGGCAGGTGGGACGGGGGTCCTGGCAGGCAGGACGGGAAGATACGGTGAGGGCACCATGAGCGCTTCGCAGACCTCCGACGTCCCCACCCTCCTCGTCAAGATCTTCGGCAAGGACCGTCCCGGGATCACCGCCGGGCTGTTCGACACCCTCGCCGCCTACTCCGTCGACGTCGTCGACATCGAGCAGGTCGTCACCCGTGGCCGCATCGTCCTGTGCGCCCTCGTCACCAAGCCCGCCGACAGCGGCGAGGGCGAGCTGCGGGCCACCGTCCACAGCTGGGCCGACTCGCTGAAGCTGCAGGCCGAGATCCTCTCCGGTACCGGTGACAACCGGCCGCGCGGCAGCGGCCGTTCCCACGTCACCGTGCTCGGGCATCCGCTGACCGCCGAGTCCACGGCCGCCATCGCCTCCCGCATCACCGCGACCGGCGGCAACATCGACCGCATCTTCCGGCTCGCCAAGTACCCGGTGACGGCCGTCGAGTTCGCCGTCTCCGGTGTGGAGACCGAACCGCTGCGCACCGAGCTGGCCACCGCCGCCTCCCACATCGGCGTGGACGTGGCCGTGGTCTCGGCCGGGCTGCACCGCCGGGCGCAGCGCCTGGTCGTCATGGACGTGGACTCGACCCTCATCCAGGACGAGGTCATCGAGCTGTTCGCCGCGCACGCGGGCTGCGAGGCCGAGGTCGCCGAGGTGACCGAGCGGGCCATGCGCGGGGAGCTGGACTTCGAGCAGTCGCTGCACGCCCGCGTGAAGCTGCTGGCCGGGCTGGACGCTTCGGTCGTGGACAAGGTCCGCTCCGAGGTGCGGCTGACGCCGGGCGCCCGGACCCTGATCCGCACCCTCAAGCAGCTCGGCTACCAGGTGGGTGTGGTCTCGGGCGGGTTCACCCAGGTGACGGACGATCTGCAGGAGCGGCTGGGGCTGGATTTCGCCTCGGCCAACACCCTGGAGATCGTCGACGGGCGGCTGACCGGCCGGGTCACCGGTGAGATCGTGGACCGGGCGGGCAAGGCCCGGCTGCTGCGCCGGTTCGCCGCGGAGGCCGGCGTACCGCTGGCCCAGACGGTGGCCATCGGCGACGGCGCCAACGACCTGGACATGCTGAACACGGCCGGGCTGGGTGTGGCGTTCAACGCCAAGCCGGTGGTGCGCGAGGCCGCGCACACGGCGGTGAACGTGCCGTTCCTGGACGCGGTGCTGTATCTGCTCGGGGTCACCCGGGAAGAGGTCGAGGCCGCGGGTCTGACCTGAGTCGCCCGCGTACGAGGACGGGCCCCGGCGGATCGATCGCGCCGGGGCCCGTCCGCGTACCTGCGTACGGTGCTCAGTGGTCCTCGGGGGTCCAGAAGTCCATCAGCGTGCCCACCCCGTGCTCCACGGACTTCCAGGAGCCGGTGAAGGAGACGACGGCGAACGCCGCGGTCGGGAAGCCGGTGCGGCTCATCCGCGCCAGGGCGTCCCCCTCGGCGCGGCCCGAGAGGGCGTCGGCGAGGGCGTGCATGCCCGGGTTGTGGCCGATGACGAGGAGGTTGCCGACCTCGTCGGACACCTCGTTGAGCAGGGCGATGAGCTCGCCCGGCGAGGCGTCGTACAGCCGTTCCTCGTACGAGGTGCGCGGCCGGTGCGGCATCTCCTGGACGGCGAGCTTCCAGGTCTCGCGGGTGCGGGCGGCGGTGGAGCAGAGGGCCAGGTCGAAGGCGATGCCGGTCTCGGCCAGCTTCAACCCGACGGCCGGTGCGTCCTTGCGGCCGCGTTCCGCCAGCGGGCGGTCGTGGTCGGGCACCTCGGGCCAGTCGGCCTTGGCGTGCCGGAGGAGGACGATCCTGCGGGGTGTGTCGGCGCTCATGGCTCCCAGCTTCGCATGAATCGGGCCACGGAGCGCAGGGTGTTGAGGGCCCGGCGGAAGCCGGCCGCAGGGTCCGATCGCGGGCCCCGCCGCGAGCCCGATCGCGGGCTCGGGCGCGTGGGGCCGGTCAGCCGACGACGCGCAGGATCTGCTGGGTGACCTGGAGGATCGCGGAGGCTTCGCCGGTGGCGGCGTGGGCCTGGCCGGAGCCGGCGAGGAGCAGCAGGAGGAGGCCGAAGGCGAGCGCGGGCAGGGCCAGCGCCCACCAGTGCAGCCGGGTGCTGGCCCCGTGGACTCGGGGACCGGGTGTATGCGTGGGGGCCGACATGGCCGCCTCCGTGGGTACGCGGGGTGGGACTGGCTCGCTCTCTTCGAATCTATGGATTCGAAGGCGCGGTGCCCATCCGGGACACACCCCAGTCGACCCTGACCCTGGCCCCCTAAGGGTTGGGGGGATACCCCTACCCCGAAGGGCGTCAGGGGGAGACGGCGGTCGCGATGACGGAGATGATCACGGTCACGACCAGCATCGCGCCCAGCACCAGGCCGAGCTTCTTGTGGCTGTCCTGCGGGTTCGGTTCGAGTACGGGCGACATGCCGCTCAGTCTCGCATGCCGCATTCGTCCTCGATCGTGCGGTCCCGGCCGGCCAGGACGCCCAGCGCGATCTGCGGGACCAGCAGGCCCGCCATGACGGTGAGCGGCAGGTCCCAGCCACCGCTGTGCTGGTAGAGCGCACCGATGAGGAGCGGTCCGGGGATGGAGATGAGGTAGCCGACGCTCTGGGCGAAGGCGGACAGCTTGACCACGCCGGCCGGGGACTTGGCGCGCAGCCCGATCATCGTGATGACGAGGGGGAAGGCGCAGTTGGAGACGCCGAGCAGGAGCGCCCAGGCCCAGGCTCCGCCGGCGGGGGCGAAGTGGAGGCCGGTGTATCCGGCGAGGCCGAAGAGGCCGAGGGTGACGGCGATGGCCCCCTGGTTCCTCATCCGGCCGGCCAGGTTGGGGATGACGAAGGCGAGCGGAACGCCCATGACCATGGTGACGGCCAGCAGGACACCGGCGGTGGAGGCGGAGACCCCGGCGTCACGGAAGATCTGCGGGAGCCAGCCCATGGTGATGTACGCGCCGGTGGCCTGGAGGCCGAAGTAGCAGCCCAGGGCCCAGGCGGTGCGGCTGCGGACGATCTTCGGGCCGGCGTCCGCCCGTACGGTCGCGGCCGCCCGGGAGGCGGCGGCCCGCTTCTCGCGCCGGGCGGCCCCCGCGACGGGCAGCCAGGGCAGTACGGCGACCAGTGCGAGCACGGCCCAGACCAGCAGGCCTGCACGCCAGCTGCCGCCGAGGGCGGAGGTCATCGGGACGGTCACGGCGGCGGCGAGCGAGGTGCCGAGGGCCAGGGCCATGGAGTACAGGCCGGTCATGGTGCCCACGCGGTCCGGGAACCACCGCTTGACGATGACCGGGAGCAGCACGTTGGTCAGGGCTATGCCCGCCAGGGACAGGGCGCTGGCGGCGAGGAAGCCGGCGGCGCCCTGCGCGAAGGGCCGGATCAGCAGTCCGCCGGCGACGGCGGCCATGCCGGCGCAGACGACGGCGGCCGGGCCGAAGCGGCGCGAGAGCCGCGGCGCGGTGACGCCGAACACGGCGAAGCAGAGGGCGGGGACGGAGGTGATCAGTCCGGCGACGGTGCCGCTCATGCCGAGGCCCGTGCGGACCTCCTCGAAGAGGGCGCCGAGGCTGGTGATGGCGGGCCGCAGGTTGAGTGCGGCCAGCACGATGCCGACGATGAGGACCGGTCCGAGCCAGGCGGGCTCCGGGTTCGGCTCCGTTCGCGCGCTCGTGGCAGCGGCGGAACGGGACGGTGCGGGTACGGTGCGCGCGGCCTCGGGCCGGTTCAGGGTCTGTATTTCTTCGTCGGGCATTACACCATCATAGAATCATGGGATGATTGGTTGTCACCCCCGAGACTGAACTTGGAGAGGAACCCGCCCGTATGCCGCTGACCTCGCCCCGGCGATCCGCACTGGTCGACCAGGTGATCGCCCAGCTCCGGAACCAGATCACCTCCGGCGAATGGCCCGTCGGAGCCCGCATCCCCACCGAGCCGGAGCTCGTCGAGCTGCTGGGCGTCGCCCGCAACACGGTCCGGGAGGCCGTCCGGGCGCTGGCGCACAACGGGCTGCTGGACATCCGGCAGGGCTCCGGGACGTACGTGATCGCCACCAGCGAGCTGGCCGGAGTGATGCACCGCCGCTTCGCGGGCGCCGACCCGCGGCACATCGCCGAGCTCCGCTCGACGCTGGAGTCCGCGGCGGCCCGGCTGGCGGCGGAGCGGCGCACCGAGCGGGACCTGGGGCAGCTGGACGCGCTGCTGGCGCGGCGCGAGGAGGCCTGGGCGAGCGGGGACGCGGAGCGGTTCGTGGCGGCGGACGTCGCACTGCACATGGCGGTGGTGGCGGCCTCGCACAACGAGGTGCTCATCGAGCTGTACGCGGACCTCGGCGACCTGGTCGCGGACTGGCTGCGCACGGACGTGGGCACGGAGCTGGATCCCGCGGCGCACCTGGACCACGCGCGGCTGATCGAGGCGATCCGGCGCGGGGACGGGGACACCGCGGCCTCTGAGGCGGCGGGCTACCCGTTCGTGTGCCTCGGCGGGAAGTAGGAGCGACTGCGGCCCGGCGGGGTCAGGGCCGCTGGTGGGTGACCCAGGCCGTGCGGACCTCCTTCCAGCAGCGGCTGGTCAGCTCGATGCGGCCGGCCGGTGCCAGGGCGACGGCGGCGCTGTCCGCGTCCACGTCCCACCAGCGGTCGCATTCCACGTGCAGACGCAGGAGGTCGGTCTCGGGATAGCCGTTCTGGCAGGCGGCCGTCACCTGCGAGCCCTCGATCACGGTCTCGCAGTCGGCGCCGAACAGCTCCCGTTCGGCGGGAGGCCGGGGCCGTACGGGCGGCTCGGCAGGGATCTCGTCGAGGTCCACGGCGGCGGGCTCCACGGCAGCGGGCTCCGCGACCGCGGGCTCCACGACGGCCACCGCCTCCCGTCCCGACAGCGCTTCGCCCCCCTCGGGCTGTGCGTCCGCCCCCGGGATCAGGAATCCCGTCAGGACCACCGAGGTCACCAGCAGCGATACCGCTCGGCTCCGCCTCGCGCGCACTCCCGCACCTCCTCCCCGCACGAGCCGGGCAGATCCCGACCAGGCCAGTTTGCAGGTATCTGTCCTGGTTTTCGACTCGGGAAGATCCGGCCGGAGGGCGAAAATCCGATCGAGTGCCCGGCCGGAATCCCCACTGCACCGGCGGATACGGCGACGGCCGCGCCTCCCGGAAGGGAGACGCGGCCGCCGCCGTACGGACGTACACGTACTTCTGCGTACTGCCGGTGCCTGACTCAGGCACCCATCGCGTGCAGGCCGCCGTCCACGTGGACGATCTCGCCGGTGGTCTTCGGGAACCAGTCCGACAGCAGGGCCACGACGGCCTTGCCCGTCGGCTCCGGGTCGCTCATGTCCCACTCCAGCATGGAGCGGGAGTTCCAGACGTCGGCCAGGTCCGAGAAGCCCGGGATGGACTTCGCGGCCATCGAGCCGAGCGGGCCGGCGGAGACCAGGTTGCAGCGGATGTTCTCCTTGCCCAGGTCACGGGCGAGGTAGCGGCTGGTGGCCTCCAGCGCGGCCTTGGCCGGGCCCATCCAGTCGTACTGCGGCCAGGCGAACTGCGCGTCAAAGGTGAGGCCGACGACGGCCGCGCCCTCCGCCGGGAACAGCGGCTTGCAGGCCATGGTCAGCGACTTCAGCGAGAACGCCGAGACGTGCATGGCGGTGGCCACCGACTCGAACGGGGTGTTCAGGAAGTTGCCGCCCAGGGCGTCCTGCGGCGCGAAGCCGATCGAGTGCAGGACGCCGTCGAGGCCGCCGAGCTCCTCGCGGACGAGGCCCTCCAGGCGGGCCAGGTGCTCGTCGTTGGTGACGTCGAGCTCGATCACCTTGACCGGCTTCGGCAGCTTCTTGGCGATGCGCTCGGTCAGCGTCGGGCGCGGCCACGCGGTGAGGATGACCTCGGCGCCCTGCTCCTGGGCCAGCTTGGCGGCGTGGAAGGCGATGGACGACTCCATCAGCACCCCGGTGATGAGGATGCGCTTGCCGTCGAGAATTCCGCTCATGGTGATCAGTGACCCATGCCCAATCCGCCGTCAACGGGAATGACGGCTCCTGTGATGTACGCGGCGTCGTCGGACGCCAGGAAGCTCACGGCTGCCGCGATCTCCTCGGGCTGCGCGTAGCGGCCCAGCGGCACCTGGCCGACGATGCCCGCGCGCTGCTCGTCGGTGAGCACCTTCGTCATGTCGGTGTCCACGAATCCGGGGGCCACGACATTGAAGGTGATGTTGCGCGAGCCGAGCTCACGGGCGAGGGAGCGGGCGAAGCCGACCAGCGCCGCCTTGGAGGCGGCGTAGTTGGCCTGGCCCGCCGAGCCCAGCAGCCCGACGACCGAGGAGATCAGGACGACGCGGCCCTTCTTGGCACGCAGCATGCCACGGTTCGCACGCTTGACCACCCGGAAGGTGCCGGTGAGGTTGGTGTCGACGACGGACGCGAAGTCCTCCTCGGACATGCGCATCAGCAGCGTGTCCTTGGTGATGCCGGCGTTGGCCACCAGCACCTCGACCGCGCCGTGCGCGTCCTCGATCTCCTTGTAGGCCTGCTCCACCTGCTCGGAGTCGGTGATGTCGCAGCGGACCGCCAGGACGCCGAGCGCGGTGAGCTCCTGCGGCGGCTCACCCGACCGGTACGTGATCGCGACCTTGTCGCCGGCCTGCGCGAAGGCTCGGGCGATGGCGAGGCCGATGCCCCGGTTTCCTCCGGTGACGAGAACCGAGCGGCTCAACGGATCACCCTTTCGACTAGCGGTCTGAGTACCAAAAACCTATAGGCCAGGTCCCCCGAGCGGAGAATCGATCTCCCACAGGGCCTCGGTACGGGCTCTGTCGAGTCCCTACAGAAAGATGTAGGCACAAGAGCCTCGAGCGCGACATGATCGAGGCGACCGGCCCCGACCCCGGGAGGACCACCGTGCCCCATTCCATCGACGCGGCCTTCACCGCGCTGCCCCTGCGGGCGCTCGCCGACGCGGCGCTCGCCCGGGCCCGCGCGCTGGGCTGCGACCACGCCGACTTCCGGCTCGAACGGATCCGAAGCGCCTCCTGGCGGCTTCGGGACGCCAAGCCCTCGGGCAGTTCCGACACCACCGACCTCGGGTACGCGGTCCGGGTGGTGCACGGGGGCAGCTGGGGGTTCGCCTCCGGTGTGGACCTGACCATGGACGGCGCCGCCAAGGTGGCCTCGCAGGCCGTCGCCATGGCGAAGCTCTCCGCGCAGGTCATCAAGGCCGCCGGTTCGGACGAGCGGGTGGAACTCGCCGACGAGCCGGTGCACGCCGACAAGACGTGGATCTCCGCCTACGACGTCGACCCGTTCGGGGTGCCGGACGCGGAGAAGGCGGCCCTGCTCGCCGACTGGAGCGCGCGCCTGCTGGCCGCCGACGGGGTGGCGCACGTCGACGCCTCGCTGCTCGCCGTCCACGAGAACAAGTTCTACGCCGACACCGCCGGCACCATGACCACGCAGCAGCGCGTACGGATCCACCCGCAGCTCACCGCGGTGGCCGTGGACGCCACCACCGGCGAGTTCGACTCGATGCGCACCATCGCCCCGCCGGCCGGGCGCGGCTGGGAGTACCTGACCGGCACCGGCTGGGACTGGGACTCCGAGCTGGAGCAGATCCCCGTACTGCTCGCCGAGAAGATGCGGGCGCCGAGCGTCGAGGCCGGGCGCTACGACCTGGTCGTGGACCCGTCCAACCTGTGGCTCACCATCCACGAGTCCATCGGGCACGCCACCGAGCTCGACCGGGCGCTGGGGTACGAGGCGGCGTACGCGGGGACCTCCTTCGCCACCTTCGACCAGCTGGGCAAACTCAAGTACGGCTCGCCCATCATGAACGTGACCGGTGACCGCACCGCCGAGCACGGGCTCGCCACCGTCGGCTTCGACGACGAGGGCGTCCAGGCGCAGAGCTGGGACCTGGTCAAGGACGGCACCCTGGTCGGCTACCAGCTGGACCGGCGGATCGCGAAACTCACCGACCTGGGCCGCTCCAACGGCTGCGCCTTCGCCGACTCCCCCGGGCACGTGCCGGTCCAGCGGATGGCGAACGTCTCGCTCCGGCCGGATCCGGGCGGGCTGTCCACCGAGGACCTGATCGGCGGGGTGGAGCGCGGCATCTACGTCGTCGGCGACCGCTCCTGGTCGATCGACATGCAGCGCTACAACTTCCAGTTCACCGGGCAGCGGTTCTTCCGGATCGAGAACGGCAGGCTGGCCGGGCAACTGCGCGACGTCGCCTACCAGGCCACGACCACCGACTTCTGGGGCTCGATGGAGAAGGTCGGCGGGCCGCAGACGTACGTCCTCGGCGGCGCCTTCAACTGCGGCAAGGCCCAGCCGGGCCAGGTCGCGGCCGTCTCGCACGGCTGCCCGTCCGCGCTGTTCCGCGACGTGAACATCCTGAACACCACGCAGGAGGCCGGCCGATGAGCCGTACGAAGCCCCACGAGATCGTCGAGCGCGCCCTGGAGCTGTCCACCGCCGACGGCTGCGTCGTCATCGCCGACGAGCAGTCGACGGCCAATCTGCGCTGGGCGGGCAACGCGCTCACCACCAACGGCGTCACCCGGGGCCGGACCCTGACCGTCATCGCGACGGTCGACGGCAAGGAGGGCACGGCCTCGGGGGTCGTGTCGCGCTCCGCCGTCACCGCCGAGGACCTGGAGCCGCTGGTCCGGGCCGCCGAGGCGGCCGCCCGGGGCGCCGGTCCCGCCGAGGACGCCCAGCCGCTGGTGACCGGGACCCCGGCCTCGCCGGACTTCACCGCAGCGCCGGCCGAGACCTCCTCCGCGGTGTTCGCGGACTTCGCACCGGCGCTCGGCGAGGCCTTCGCCCGGGCCCGCGCGGGCGGCCGGGAGCTGTACGGCTTCGCCAACCACGAGCTGGTCTCCACGTACGTCGGCACCTCGACCGGCCTGCGGCTGCGCCACGACCAGCCGAACGGCACCCTGGAGCTCAATGCCAAGTCCCCCGACCGGCAGCGCTCGGCCTGGGCCGGCCGCTCCACCCGGGACTTCAAGGACGTGGACCCGACCGTGCTGGACGCCGAGCTCGCCGTACGGCTGGGCTGGGCGGAGCGGAAGATCGACCTGCCCGCCGGCCGGTACGAGACCCTGCTGCCGCCGACCGCGGTGGCCGACCTCCTGATCTACCAGATGTGGTCCGCGGCGGCCCGGGACGCGGTGGAGGGCCGGACGGTCTTCTCCAAGCCCGGTGGCGGCACCCGGCTCGGCGAGAAGCTGTCCCGGCTGCCGCTGACCCTGCGCAGCGACCCGCACGCGCCGGGCCTGGAGTCCGCGCCGTTCGTGATCGCGCACAGCTCGGGCGACGACGCCTCCGTCTTCGACAACGGCCTGCCGGTCCCTGCCACCGAGTGGATCCGCGACGGCGAGCTGTCCCGGCTGACCACGACCCGGCACAGCGCGGGCATGACAGGGATGCCGGTTGCGCCGGGCTTCGGGAACCTGATCCTGGACGGCGGCGGCGACCGCTCGCTGGAGGAGATGGTGGCCTCCACCGAGCGGGGTCTGCTGCTGACCTGCCTCTGGTACATCCGCGAGGTCGACCCGGCGACGCTGCTGCTCACGGGCCTGACCCGGGACGGCGTCTACCTGGTGGAGAACGGCCAGGTCGTGGGCGAGGTGAACAACTTCCGGTTCAACGAATCGCCGGTGGACCTGCTGTCGCGGGCCTCGGAGGCGGGCCGGACCGAGAAGACCCTGCCGCGAGAGTGGAGCGACTGGTTCACCCGGGCCGCGATGCCCGCGCTGCGCATCCCGGACTTCAACATGAGCTCGGTCAGCAAGGGCGTCTGATCCACCTAGACTGAATCCTCGGCGCGACGCAACCATTCGAAGGAGTCGAGAAACCGTGACGGACATCGTCGACGAGTTGAAGTGGCGCGGGCTGTTCGCCCAGTCCACCGACGAAGAAGCGCTCCGCAAGGCGTTCGCGGACGGTCCTGTCACCTTCTATTGCGGCTTCGACCCGACGGCGGCCTCCCTGCACGTGGGACACCTCGTGCAGGTGCTGACCGTACGCCGGCTCCAGCAGGCCGGACACCGGCCGCTGGCGCTGGTCGGCGGGGCCACCGGTCAGATCGGCGACCCCCGGCCGACCGCCGAGCGGACGCTGAACGACCCGGAGACGATCGCGAACTGGGTGACCCGGCTGCGCACCCAGATCGAACCGTTCCTGTCCTTCGAGGGCGAGAACGCGGCGCTCATGGTGAACAACCTGGACTGGACGGCGGGCATGTCCGCCATCGAGTTCCTGCGGGACATCGGCAAGCACTTCCGGGTCAACAAGATGCTGACGAAGGACTCGGTCGCCAAGCGGCTCGACTCCGACCAGGGCATCAGCTACACCGAGTTCAGCTACCAGCTGCTCCAGGGCATGGACTTCCTGGAGCTGTACCGGCGCTACGGCTGCGTGCTCCAGCAGGGCGGCTCCGACCAGTGGGGCAACCTGACGGCCGGGCTCGACCTGATCCACCGGGTCGAGCCGGGCGCGGTCGTGCACGCGCTGGCGACCCCGCTGATGGTCAAGGCGGACGGCACCAAGTTCGGCAAGTCCGAGAGCGGGGCCGTGTGGCTCGACCCGGAGATGACCACTCCGTACGCGTTCTACCAGTTCTGGCTGAACGTGGATGACCGGGACATCTCCACCTACATGCGGATCCTGTCCTTCAAGTCCCGCGAGGAGCTGGAGGCGCTGGAGGCGCAGACCGCCGAGCGGCCGCAGGCGCGCGCCGCCCAGCGGGCGCTGGCGGAGGAGCTGACCACGCTGGTGCACGGCGCCGGCCAGTGCGCGGCCGTGATCGCCGCGTCGAAGGCGCTGTTCGGCCAGGGCGAGCTGGCGGACCTGGACGAGGCCACGCTGGCCGCGGCCCTGTCCGAGCTGCCGCACGCCCGGGTGGCCGAGCTCGGCCTGGTGGTGGACCTGCTCGCGGAGACCGGGCTGGTGGCGAGCAAGTCGGCCGGCCGCCGGACCGTGAAGGAGGGCGGCGCCTACGTGAACAACGCGAAGGTCACCGCCGAGGACGCGGTCCCCTCCAAGGAGGAGCTGCTGCACGGGCGCTGGCTGGTGCTGCGGCGCGGCAAGAAGAACCTGGCGGCGGTCGAGGTCACGGGCTGACGCCCGGGCCCGACGCCCGAGCGCGGCGGAGGGGCCGGTCCGGACACCACGTCCGGCCGGCCCCTCCGACATGCCGCCCTCAGGTCATCTGCTTGCTGCCGCCCTTGAGCGACTTGTAGACCATCTCACCGAGAGCGACGATCAGCACCGCTCCGGCGAGTTGGAGCAGGTGCCGGGTCCAGTCGATGCCCTTGGTCTCCCCGACGCCGATCCACACCGCGACAGCGTTGCCGAGGATGGCGCCGACGATGCCGAACAGGGTGGTCAGCCAGAGGGGCTGATGCTGCTTGCCCGGCAGGACGGCCCGGGCTATGAGGCCCAGCACGAAACCGACGATGATCGCCCACAACCATGACATGTCGAGCCTCCTCGTGGCGCGTTGTGCGTATGTGGGCCCAGTTTCGACCCGTACGGCGTACTGCGCATTTCGGACAGCCCCATTCGGGGGACACCCCCTCTCCTCGCCACCGGGCGGGCGGCGTACGGTGGGAGGAGTCCGGACCGGGGAGTGTCCGGCAGGCGGATCGGGCGGTGGAGCGTGGAGCGGAAGAAGCGGAACGGGGCCGAGGTCTTCCGGATCACCGGAGCCCGGATGGGCCTCGACGAGGACGTGCGGGGACGGCAGCGCCGGTACGTCGTCTCGATGGTGATCAGGACGCTCTCCGTGCTGGCGACGGTGATCCTGTGGAACGTGGAGCGTCACGTGGCGATCGTGACGCTCGTCGCGGGCGCGCTGCTGCCGTACGTGGCCGTGGTCATCGCCAACGCGGGGCGCGAGTCGGCCCCCTCGCTGCCCTCGCACTTCATCCCGTCACCTGTGCACCCTGCACTGGACGCGGGAAACCTCAAGAAAAGCTCAGATCAATCATGAAGTTCCGGTGCACCGCACCGGGTCCTGCGTGACATACTGCCTACGCGCTCCGCATCCCCCGTCGGAGCGACGGACCGACGCCGGGCAGCTCCCCCCGTGGCTGCTCGGCGTCGCCTTTCCGCGGCAGGGGTTTGTAGGGTTGAGGCGTGAACTCCCCTGACTTCCCCGACTCCGCTCGTTCCACCGGTTCCGCGGACGCGCCCACCTGCTCGGCCAAGGGCTGCCGCGACGCGGCCGTCTGGGTCCTGGCGTGGAACAACCCGAAGCTGCACACGCCCGAGCGCCGCAAGACCTGGCTGGCGTGCGAGGAGCACCGGGAGCACCTCTCCCAGTTCCTGGGAGTGCGCGGGTTCCTCAAGGACGTCGTGAAGCTCGACGAGTGGGTCCGGCCGGAGGGCTCGGAGCGCCCCTAGAGAGGGTCGCTCCGGCCGGGCCGGGGCCCTCAGCCGCCGATCGCAGACATCGGGCGGTCGGGCTGCAGGAACGACGGGTCGTCGAGCCCGGACCCGGCCTTCTTGCCCCACATCGCCACCTTCCACAGGCGGGCGATCTCCCCGTCGGGAGCCCCGGAACGCAGCGCGGCCCTCAGGTCCGACTCCTCGGTGGCGAAGAGGCACGTACGGACCTGGCCGTCGGCCGTGAGCCGCGTACGGTCGCAGGCTCCGCAGAACGGGCGGGTGACCGAGGCGATGACGCCGACGGTGGCGGAGCCGCCGTCGACCACCCAGCGCTCGGCCGGGGCGGAGCCGCGCTCGTCGGCGCCTTCCTCGGTGAGGGTGAAGCGGGTGCGCAGCGAGGCGAGGATGTCACCGGCCGTGATCATGCCCTCACGCTTCCAGCCGTGCTGGGCGTCGAGCGGCATCTGCTCGATGAAGCGGAGCTCGTACTCGTTCTCCACGGCCCAGGCGAGCAGGTCGGGGGCCTCGTCCTCGTTCAGGCCCGGCATCAGGACGGCGTTGACCTTGACGGGGGTCAGGCCGGCCTCGCGGGCCGCGGCCATGCCGTCGATGACGTCGCGGTGGCGGTCACGCCGGGTGAGGGTCTTGAAGACCTCGGGCCGCAGGGTGTCCAGCGAAACGTTTACCCGGTCCAGCCCGGCGGCCTTGAGCGCCTGTGCGGTGCGCTTGAGGCCGATTCCGTTGGTGGTCAGGGACATCTGGGGGCGCGGCTCCAGGGCGGCGCACTGCTCGACGATCCCGACCAGGCCGGGGCGGAGCAGCGGTTCGCCGCCGGTGAAGCGGACCTCGGTGATCCCGAGGTGCGTGACGGCGATGCGGATCAGCCGGACGATCTCCTCGTCGGTCAGCAGATCCGATTTCCCGAGCCACTGCAGGCCCTCCTCGGGCATGCAGTACGTACAGCGCAGATTGCACCGGTCGGTGAGCGAGACGCGCAGGTCAGTGGCCACGCGGCCGTAGGTGTCCAGAAGCATTTCGGGCCCCCTCCCTGTCCGGTCGATAGAGACGTTCGCGCCGGTTCGGATAAAGGCCTGGCGCCGTGTTCGAGCCTACGCGACGACCGTGGCGCGTAGGGATGCCCGAATGAACGAGACGCGGCGTGGCCGCGTCGTAGAGAAGTACGACGCGGCCACGTTGCGTGCTCGGCTCATCTCACGATGAGCACGGTGTCAGTGAGCGCCCGTCCCCGTAAGGGAGCGGACCTCAAGTTCCGCGAACTTCTGGGGGTCTGCCTTCTCCTTGGACAGGACGGTGCCCAGCCAGCCGAGCAGGAAGCCGAGCGGGATCGAGACGATGCCGGGGTTCTCCAGCGGGAACCAGTGGAAGTCGACCCCCTTGAACATCGAGGTCTTGTCGTTGCCGGAGACGACGGGCGAGAACAGCACCAGGACCACCGACGAGATCAGACCGCCGTAGATCGACCAGAGCGCGCCCTGGGTGGTGAAGCGCTTCCAGAAGAGGCTGTAGAGGATGGTCGGCAGGTTCGCCGACGCCGCGACGGCGAAGGCGAGGGCGACCAGGCCCGCGATGTTGATGTCCCGGGCGAGCGCTCCGAGGACGATGGCGACGGCGCCGATGACGACGGTGGACCAGCGGGCCGCCCGTACCTCTTCCTTCTCGGTGGCCTCGCCCTTGCGGATCACGTTGACGTAGATGTCGTGCGCGAAGGAGGACGAGGAGGCCAGGGTGAGACCCGCGACCACGGCGAGGATCGTCGCGAAGGCCACCGCGGAGATCACGGCGAGCAGGACCGCGCCGCCGGTGGAGTCGGCGCCGCCGCCGACGGCCTGGGCGAGGAGCGGGGCGGCGGTGTTGCCGGACGGGTTGGAGTCGGTGATCTCCTTGGGGCTGAGCAGGGCGGCGGCGCCGAAGCCGAGGGCGATCGTCATCAGGTAGAAGACGCCGATGATGCCGATGGCCCAGTTCACGGACTTACGGGCGGCCTTGGCGGTGGGCACGGTGTAGAAGCGGATCAGGATGTGCGGCAGGCCGGCGGTGCCGAGGACCAGGGCGAGGCCCAGGGAGACGAAGTCCAGCTTCGAGGTCCCGGTGATGCCGTACTTGAGTCCGGGCTCCAGGAAGGACGAGCCCTTGCCGCTGTTCTCGGCGGCCTTGCCCAGCAGGTCGGAGACGTTGAAGTTGAACTTCCACATCACCAGGAAGGTGATGAGCAGCGCGCCCGCGATGAGGAGGACGGCCTTGACCATCTGGACCCAGGTGGTGCCCTTCATACCGCCGATGGTGACGTAGAGGATCATCAGTACGCCGACCAGCGCGACGATCGCGACCTGGCCGCCGTCGCTGGTGATCCCGAGGAGCAGGGAGACCAGTACGCCGGCGCCGGCCATCTGGGCCAGCAGGTAGAAGATCGAGACCACGATGGTGGAGGTGCCGGCGGCGGTACGGACGGGGCGCTGGCGCATCCGGAAGGCGAGGACGTCGCCCATGGTGTAGCGGCCCGAGTTGCGCAGCGGCTCGGCGACCAGCAGCAGGGCCACCAGCCAGGCGACGAGGAAGCCGATGGAGTACAGGAAGCCGTCGTAGCCCTTGAGGGCGATGACGCCGGCGATGCCGAGGAAGGACGCGGCGGACATGTAGTCGCCGGAGATGGCCAGGCCGTTCTGGAATCCGGTGAACTGGCGGCCGCCCGCGTAGAAGTCGGCGGCGTCCTTCGTCTGACGGCCGGCCCAGATCGTGATGACGAGGGTGGCGACGACGAACAGCCCGAACAGGGTCATGATCAGCGGCCGGTGCTCGGTGGCTCCGGCGGCGGCGGTCGTCGCGAGGTCGAGGCGCAGGGTGTGGCTCATTCGCCGGCCTCCATCCGCGCCTTGATCGCCGCGGCCTTGGGGTCGAGGTTCGCGGCGGCGTGCCGGGAGTACAGCCAGGCGATGAGGAACGTCGTCGCGAACTGGGCGAGGCCGAACACGAGGGCGACGTTGATGTTGCCGAAGAGCTTGGTCCCCATGAAGCCGCCGGCGTAGTTGGACAGCAGGACGTAGAGCAGGTACCAGGCGATGAAGGCCACGGTGAGCGGGAAGGCGAAGGACCGGTAGGAACTGCGCAGTTCGGCGAATTCGGCACTCTGCTGGACGGCCGAGAACTCTTCGGCCGTGGGGCTCGCCGCGGGCGTTCCCGCGCTGCCGTGCGGCGGCGCTGCTTCGGTGGTCACGGGGGGCTCTCCTTGTGACGCGGGTGCGGTGGGGACGACGGACAAAACAACCTCCGTGTGGGGGGGGGACGGTGGCGCTGACCCCCCCTTGTCAACGGCACGTACGGCGCGTCGGGACGGTTCAACACCCGTTGATTCTTCGGATGATTCTTCGGAATCTGATTTCGTCGAACTGATGGCGGAAAGTCGAGCGTCGGCACTAGGTTCGGTTGTCATGAACCCGCCGTCCGGCGCGAACCCGCGCGGACGGCTTCTTTCACGGATGATGTGGAGAACCCATGGCTCATCTGGGACCCGGCCGTCGGCGTATCGCCGTTCCGGTCGGCCTGGCGCTCACGGCCTCGCTCGCCTTCCTGCCCTCGGTCGCGGCCTCCGCCGCCCCGCTGGGCAACACGGCGGGTACGGCGGCCGCGGCGAAGCCCGACACCACCGGCCCCAAGCTCTCGTACGTCGCGAACCTGACCACGTACGCCTCCGTGAAGGCCGCGAAGAAGGCTGTCGAGCGGGCCGGTGGAACGGTGGTGACGTCCTATGAGCAGATCGGGGTCGTCGTCGCACACTCCCAGAACCCGGACTTCGCCAAGCAGCTGCGCGCACAGCGCAGCCTGTTCGTGTCGGTCGGCGCCACCCGGACGGCCCCCCTCCAGACGGTGGCGACCACCGAGGAGGGCACGACGCAGAAGCTCAGTGCGGCGGACGCCGCCAAGGCCGCGGCGTCCGCCACGGACGGTCAGGAGCCGCTGGAGCCCAACCAGTGGGACCTGCGGGCGATCAGGGCCGATCAGGCACACAAGATCAACGATGGCAGCCGGGACGTCACCGTGGGCGTCATCGACACGGGTGTCGACGACACCCACCCGGACCTCGCCCCGAACTTCTCCAAGAGCCAGTCGGCCAACTGCGTCGGCGGCGTCGCGGACACCACCGACGGGGCGTGGCGCCCGTACCCCGACGGCAGCGACCACGGCACGCACGTGGCCGGGACCATCGCGGCCGCGCGCAACGGCATCGGCGTCGCGGGTGTCGCGCCGGGCGTGCAGGTAGCCGCGATCAAGGTGAGCGAGCCGGGCACCAGCCTGTTCTTCACCGAGGCGGTCGTCTGCGGCTTCATGTTCGCCGCCGAGAAGGGGATCGAGGTGACCAACAACAGCTACTACGTCGACCCCTGGCTCTACAACTGCAAGGCGGACGACGACCAGAAGGCGCTGGTGGAGGCCCTCGGCCGGGCGACCAAGTACGCCGAGCGCAAGGGCGTGCTCAGCGTGGCCTCGGCGGGCAACTCGAACCACGACCTGGCGTCGAACGCCATCGTCGACGACACCAGCCCGGACGACGCCACCCCGGTCCCGCGCACGATCGACCCGCACGTCTGCCTGGACATCCCCACCCAGCTCCCGGGTGTGGTCACCGTGAGCGCCACCGGCAACCAGGGCTTCAAGTCGTACTACTCCAGCTTCGGGCTGGGCGTGGTCGACGTCGCCGCCCCCGGCGGCGACAAGTGGCAGGTCCCGGCCACCCCGGACGCCAACGGTCGCGTGCTGTCGACCGTGCCGGGCGGCGGCTACGGCTACAAGCAGGGCACCTCGATGGCCGGACCGCACGTGGCGGGCGTGGCGGCGCTGCTGAAGAGCGCGCACCCGAAGGCCACGCCCTCGCAGCTCCAGGCGATGCTGAAGGCCCAGGCCACGAAGACGGCCTGCCCGGAGAAGGTCTACGACGCGACGGGCGCGCTGGTCGACGCCACGACGTGCCAGAGCAAGTGGGGCCAGACCGGGTACTACGGCTACGGCGTGGTGGACGCGCTGAAGGCCGTGAAGTAGCGGTTCGAACGCGACGAACGGGAGGGGCCGGCCCGGGGGATTCCCCCGGGCCGGCCCCCCCCCGGGTGTGGACCGTGAAGTCCGTGAGGGGGTGTAGAGCACCTTAAGGGCGCGGCGGGGGGCCAAAGCGCGGGAGCCGGCCGG
>NZ_JBHYXN010000011.1:25771-213760 GCF_042752335.1 Streptomyces sp. NPDC059355
GACGCGCCTACGGCGGTCTCGTTGCGGTCCGACGCCCCCGCACGGGCGGGGACGGCCGGGGGCTCTCCGGGGGCCGGCCCCTCCCGCTGTTCAGGACCTTCAGGACCTTCAGGGCTTGATGAGCACCTTCAGCGCGCTGCGGTCGTCCATCGCGCGGTAGCCGTCCGGGACCTCGTCCAGGGACACGGCCCGGTCGAAGACGGGCGCCGGGTCGATCGCGCCGCTCAGCACGTCCTCCAGCAGCTCCGGGATGTACGCGCGCACGGGCGCGACGCCGCCCCGCAGGGTGATGTTGCGGTCGAACATCACACCGAGGTCGAGGCCGGTGCCGCTGCCGTGCGGGACGCCGACGTAGCCGATGGCCCCGCCGTCGCGGGTGATGTTGACGGCGGTGCGCATGGACTGCTCGGTGCCGACGGCCTCGATGACCGCGTGGGCGCCCTGGCCGCCGGTGAGCTCACGGACGGCGGCCTCGGCGGCCTCCCCGCGCTCGGCGACGATGTCGGTGGCCCCGAAGAGCTTGGCGATGTCAGTACGGGCGGTGTGGCGGCCCAGTGCGATGATCCGCTCGGCGCCGAGGCGCTTGGCGGCGAGGACCCCGCACAGGCCGACGGCACCGTCGCCGACGACGGCCACGGTGGAGCCCTTGCGGACGCCGGCGCCGAGCGCGGCGTGGTGCCCGGTGCCCATGACGTCGGAGAGGGCGAGCAGCCCGGTCAGCAGCTGGTCGTCGGAGACGGCCGCGGCGGGCAGCTTCACGAGGGTGCCGTCGGCGTGCGGGACGCGGACGGCCTCGCCCTGGCCGCCGTCGAAGCCGACCGAGCCCCAGAAGCCGCCGTGCACGCAGGAGGTGTACAGGCCCTCGGAGCAGTAGTCGCAGGTGCCGTCGGACCACATGAAGGGGGCGACGACGAGGTCGCCGGCCTTCAGGCCGGACACGGCCGAGCCGGTCTCCTCGACGATGCCGAGGAACTCGTGGCCGATGCGCTGGCCGGGCTGGCGCGCGGCCTCGCCGCGGTAGGCCCACAGGTCGCTGCCGCAGATGCAGGCACGCAGGACGCGGACGACGGCGTCCTCGGGGCGCTGGATCGCAGCGTCGGGCACCTCCTCCACGCGGATGTCGTGCGGGGCGTGGATGACGGTGGCGCGCATGGGTGTGCAGCCCTCCGGATCAGTTGGTTCAGTCTTGTATGACTGTCCTACGGTACGCCTGCGTGGGAGCGGGGAGCGCCCCGGTGGCGAGCAGGTACTGGGCGGCTGCGTAGGTGGCCATGATCCAGAAGTCGGGGCGCGGGAGCTGGGGCCAGTCAGCGACCCCGGTGGCGATCAGGGTGTCGGAGAGCAGGAACAGCGCCCCTCCGAGGCCGGCGCGCAGGCCGAGGGCGCTGGAACGGTAGGCCATGGCGGTGAGCAGCAGGCTGTACCCGGCGACCGGGATCCGCAGGTCGGCCGGCAGGTCCGACCAGAGCAGGGCCACGGTCCCGACGAGCGCGAGGGCGTACGCACCCCCCAGCGCGGGATGCGTCTTCCCGCGGCCGAAGAGCACGAGGTAGCAGACGTGCCCGGCGGCGAAGGAACCCATGCCGACGAGGAAGGCGGGGTCGGCGTCGAAGAGCAGGGCCAGGTCGCCGCCCCACCCGAAGAGCAGGGCCGCGATCAGCAGGCGGGGAGCCTTGCGCGTGATCACGTACGCGACGAGCAGCGGCATCAGCAGCGGCTTGGCGAGGACGTGCCCGAGGTGCCAGCCGGCCAGCAGCGAGCCGAGGTCGAGGGCGGTGGCGACGGCGAAGGCGGCGCGCAGGACGCGGCCGGCGCCCGCCGCATGCTCGGGCACGGGCACGGGCCGCGCCCAGGAGGGCGTACGGGACTCGGTGTCGCTCACGCGGCGTGCTCCGAGGTCTTCGCGGGGGCGGCGGACGCGGTGGAGGCCGGGGCGGCGGACCCGACGGGCTCGACGGCCGGGGCGGCGTCGGCGGCGGCCGGGGCGGCGGGCTGCCAGCCGGGGCCGCGGAAGACGCGTCCGGCGCGCTCGCGCCAGCTGCGGGCGGCGCGGACGTCGCGGGCGATGGCGGCGTACTCGTGGGTGGCGACGCGCAGGGGGTTGTAGGTGTTGATGTTCTTGGTGAGCCCGTAGACGGGCTTGTCGGTCTCACCCACCCAGGAGCCGAACATCCGGTCCCAGACGATCAGGATCCCGCCGAAGTTGCGGTCCAGGTATCCGCCCTGGGAGGCGTGGTGGACGCGGTGGTGGGAGGGGGTGTTGAAGACGTACTCGTAGGGCCGCGGGAGCTTCCCAATGCGCTCGGTGTGGACCCAGAACTGGTAGAGGAGGTTGATCCCGTAGCAGAACGGGATCGCGGCCGGGTGCACGCCGACGGCGACCATCGGAAGGTAGAACCACCAGGTGGTGGCGCTGGTCCAGGGCTGGCGCAGGGCGGTGGTGAGGTTGAAGTTCCGGCTGCTGTGGTGGACGACGTGGCAGGCCCACAGGATGCGGATGACGTGGTGGAGCCGGTGCTGCCAGTAGTAGAGGAAGTCCTGGACCAGCAGCATCAGCAGGACGGTCCACCACAGGAACGGCACGCGCAGCGGGGTCAGTTCGTAGACCGCCGTGAAGACCGCGACGACCGGGAGCTTCCAGAGCAGGTCGAAGCCGATGCTGCCGAGACCCATGGCGACGCTCGTCGCCGCGTCCTTGGTGCCGTAGCCGGCGGCGTCCTCGTCGGGATGGAGCCGGTAGCTCACCACCTCGATGACGGTGAGCAGCACGAAGGCAGGTATGGACCACAGCACGACATCGGGCAGGTTCGGCATGCCCGCACCATAGAGCGGGTTCGGGGGCACCGCTAGGGGTTGTTACCGATCGGTATCCATTGGGGTTACCGGCGGTTCACGCGATAATCTCCGGGCTGGGGGAAGGGTGGGGGGATGACGGGCTTCGAGACGGTTCTCTTACGCGTGGCGGGTACGGCGGCGGGGGCGCTGGTGAAGTCCCTGCTGACCCGGACCCCGGGCGCGGGCCTGACGCCCGACCCGGCCCGCCCGGCCCCGCTCCGGCGCCGCCCGGTGGAGCTCGGCGACCCGGAGATCCGCCGCCTGACGCAAACCCTGGCCTCCCGCATGGGCCCGGTGTGCGGGTCATTGCCGGAGCACGAACGCCGGGCGGCGCTGGACGCGGTGGCCGACGCCTTCACGACACTCGGCCCCTTGACCGCGGACGCCCTGCTCGCGGCGGACCTCGACCCTTCGACCCTGGCCGCGACCCTGCCACCCCCGCCACCGGGCCTGAACGAGGCGGCGGAACGCCTGTACCGCGACCTGATCGCGCTGTGCTGCGAACACGCGGTGGAGTACGTCACGACCCTGCCGGCCTTCGGCGCCCGGACGGACGTGGAACTGGTCCAGCGGACCGGCCGGATCGCCGAGTCCCTGGACGGCATCCGCGATCGGCTGGGCCCAACGCCACGCTCGGAGGCGGCCCGCTTCGAGGAGGCGTACACCCGCTACATCGCCGCCGCGCACGACCGGCTGCACCTGTTCGGCCTCACCCTCAGCCGGACCGACCGGCAGGAGTGGCCGCTGGACCTGGCGTACATCAGCCTGGCCGTCACGGCCGACCGGTCGACCGCCGGGCTACCGGGGCC
This sequence comes from Streptomyces sp. NPDC059355, assembly GCF_042752335.1. Taxonomy (NCBI): domain Bacteria; kingdom Bacillati; phylum Actinomycetota; class Actinomycetes; order Kitasatosporales; family Streptomycetaceae; genus Streptomyces; species Streptomyces sp. NPDC059355. The sequence goes on from NZ_JBHYXN010000011.1 coordinate 29,416, forward strand.
GCGCCGCGCCCACACGGTCCGGGCGGAGCGGGCGCTCGGCGCGGCACCGCGGGCGCTGTTGCGCGGCCCTGCGGGGTCCGGCAAAAGCACCGTCGTCCAGTACCTCGCTCTCAACTCGGCGCGCCGGAGCTTCGGCCCTGAGCTGGCCGAACTCAACACGTGCGTCCCGTTCGTGCTGCGCCTGCGTTCCTTCCACTCCTCGAACACCCTGCCCGTGCCGGAGGACTGGCTGCGGGCCTCCGGCATTCCGCTGCGCGCCCCCGACGGCTGGACCCATGACCTCCTGGCCAGCGGACGGGCACTGGTGTTGATCGACGGCGTGGACGAGATGCCGCGCCGGCTGCGCAAGCGCACCGGGGAGTGGCTGCGGTCGCTCGTCACCGCCTTCCCGGACGCCCGGTACGTGGTCACCACCCGTCCCTCGGCGGTGCCGGAGGACTGGCTCGCGGGCCAGGGCTTCGTCCCGCACGCCCTGCTGCCGATGGAGCGGGCCGACGTACGGGCCTTCATCACGCACTGGCACGCCTCCGCGAAAGAGGAGTGCGACGAAGAGGAACGGGACCGGCTGGACGCCTACGCCACCTCGCTGGCCCAGGCAGTGGGTGACCGCCGGGATCTCGGGAGGCTGGCGACCAACCCGCTGATGTGCGCCCTGCTGTGCGCGCTGAACCGGGACCGGCGGATGCAGCTGCCGCGGGCCCGCAAGGAGCTGTACGACGCGGCCCTGGACATGCTGCTCGTACGCCGGGACATCGAGCGGGAGATCGACGGGGTGGAAGGGGTGTACCTGTCGCGGGACGAACAGACCGCGCTGCTCCAGCGGCTGGCGTACTGGCTGATCCGCAACGGTCATCTCGAGGCCGGCTACGACGAGGCCGTGCAGATGATCGACACCTGGCTGGATGCCATGCCCCAGGTCCGGGAACAGGCCGATGCCGCCCAGGTCTTCTTTCACCTGCTCATCCGCAGCGGCCTGCTGATCGAACCGGCCCCGGGCACGGTCGTGTTCGTGCACCGCACCTTCCAGGACTACCTGGGTGCGAAGGCGGCGGTCGAGTCCCGGGACTTCGGGGTACTGGTGGGCAACGCGCACGACGACAGCTGGGAGGACGTGGTCCGGATGTCGGTCGGACACGCCCGGCCCGACGAACGCGCCCGATTGTTGAGAGGGTTGCTCGGCCGGGCCGACGGGTCGCCGGAGCAGAGCGGTCGCCTGGTGCTGCTCGCGGCCACCTGCCTTGAACACGCTCCGGAACTGGCCCCGGAGGTCCGGGAGGCGGTCACGTCCCGGACGGCCGCACTCCTTCCGCCGCAGAGTTCGGCTCAAGCCCAGCAACTGGCCAAGGCAGGTGAGCTGGTGCTCGACCTGCTGCCTCCTCCGGACGGCCTGGCGGACCGGGAGGCCGCAGCGACCGTGTTGACCGCCGCTCTGCTCGGCGGTTCACGGGCACTGTCCGTGGTGGCACGGTTCCGGCACCGTACCGGGTACGAGGTCTGCAGCGAACTCTCCGACGCCTGGGGCAGGTTCCCCTTGACCGAATACGCCGCGGAGGTGCTGGCGGACGCCACGCTGGGGGACGCACAGCTGGCCGTCGGTACGGGCGAGCGCATCGGAGCCCTCCCGGGGCTCCGGCGGATCAAGAACGTCCACCTCCAGGGGGACTACGGCATCCCGGCAGAGCTGACCGGCATGAAACAGCTCGAGGGGCTGACGATCCGGGCCAACAACGTCAGCGACCTCTCACCCCTGGCCGCTCTGCCCGCCCTCGCACGTCTGACCCTCGTCTACTGCCCGCGGCTCACCACGCTCGGGCCGCTGAGGGAACTCCCGCTGGAATCACTCACCCTGTCCATGATGCGCCAAGACCTGTCCCTGGAATCGCTCGGGGAACTGACCGCGCTGCGCCAGCTGACCCTGGACACGCGGATCGCGGGCGACCGGGTGAGCGGGATCCCGGCAACACCGGATCTTCGTGCGCTACACCTGCTCGACAGGTCCGAGCCCCTCGTCGTCGACAGCCTCGAACGGTGGCCCGGTCTAAAGGACCTCATCCTGCAGGGCCGGCACCTGATCGACCAGTTCCTCCGGCTCCCGAAGGTGCCGCCGCTGAGCACCCTCGACCTGGTGCACCATCCAGCTCTGTGCGCCCGGGACCTCGCACGGTTCGACCGGCTGCGGAGCCTGCACACGATCGGCTGCGCCTTCTCGGGGAGCCTGGAGCCGCTGGCCTCGCTGCCCCGCCTTTCCTTCCTCAGCCTGGGCAACGGGGGCGGTCCGCCGATCGACCTGTCCCCGCTGGCAGCTCTGGACGGCCTGACCATCGAGATCGGGGAAGGAACGGACGTCACCGGTACGGAAGCCCTCCCGCCGGAGCGGCTCCGGGTCCGACGACCCTGAGCCGCCCCGGCGGCGGGCGGGGTCCGGGGCTACCAGATGCGGACCGAGCCGCCTCTGGCGAAGGCCGGGCTGGTGGCTTCCGGGGGGACCTCCTTCAGGGGCTCGGCTATGTCCGAGACCAGGGGGCCGTGTACCGCGGCTATCGGGTCAAGCAGGTTCAGGTCGAAACCGTAGACGCGGGCCGCGTTGCCGCCCGCCATCGCCGCCACCTCGTCCCTCGGGAGGCCCGCGTAGGCGATGCGGAGGCCTTCGCGGGAGAACGGGGTGGTGCCCTCGTCGTGGGGGTAGTCGCTGCCCCACATGATCTTGTCGAGGCCGATCCGGTCCCGCAGCGGGACCTCGTGGGGGCGCATGAAGCTGGCCCCCACGAAGCAGTTGTCCCGCCAGACCTCGCTCGGGCCCTTGCCCATCGCCTCCGCCAGGCCCGCCCCGAATTTCGATTCGGCCGTGGCCGACGCAGCGACCAGGCGCCCGTGGTAGTAGTCCAGCATCTCCATCACCCCCGGGATCCAGCCCGAGCCCTGCTCCGTCAGGACCAGCTTCAGGCCGGGGTGGCGGCGGAACGCCCCGCCGAAGATGAGGTGCCACAGGGCCCGGTGCGAGAACCAGGTCGTCTCCACCATGAAGACCGCCCGCGCGGCCGGCTCGTCGCCGAGCGGCGGCGACGCCGAGCCGCCGTGGTGGTTGACCGGGACGTCCAGCTCGTCGCACACCGCCCAGATCGGGTCGTACGCGGCCGAGTACAGCTCGGGGACCGACGAGCCGGGCGGGACGCCGGGCAGCAGGATGCCGCCCGTCAGGCCGGCTTCGCGGGTGCGGCGGATCTCCTCGACCGCCGCGTCCACGTCGTTGAGCAGGATCTGGACCACGCCCGCCCGCCGCCCCGGCGCGTCCGCGCAGAAGTCCGTCAGCCAGCGGTTGTGCGCCTGGAGCCCCGCCCAGCGCATCGTGTACTCCGCGGCCGTCGGCGGCTGCGCCATCAGCGAGGCCTTGGGGAAGAAGGGCGGGATCGTGTTCGGGAAGACCACCTCCGCCACGATGCCGTCCGCCTCCAGCTCGGAGAGCCGGCGCGCCGAGTTCCAGTTGCGGTCCGCCGTGTCCGCGAGGAGGTCCTCGTACGGGTTCACGTACGTGGCGGCCCAGGCGTCGAACTCCTCGTGGTACCGCTTCTCCAGGTACGGCTTGTAGTCCAGCAGGTCCGCGCCCGCATGGCAGTCCGCCGAGATGACCGTGTACCGGTCCGCCATCAGTTCACCCCCAGGACCGGGAAGTCCCCGCCCGTCAGCCAGTGGCGGCCCGTCTCCCGCGAGCGGGCCCACGAAGCCTCCACCGACGCCTGGTCGGCCGGCTGGCCCAGCTCCGCCGGGGTCGGGCCGATCCGCCGGGCGATGGGGGCCAGCTTCCCGGTGTCGAAGCCGAAGACGTCCGCCGCCGCCAGCCCCAGCATCCGCCGGGTCTCGCCGACCGGGATGTCGTGGAAGGTGTTCTTCAGCCAGCTCCGGGTGTTCGGCCAGGTCCCCTCGGGGTGCGGGAAGTCCGAGCCCCACAGGATGTTGTCCACGCCGATCTCGTACCGCTGGGCCAGCTCGCGCCGCTTGGTGTTCGTCGCGCAGACGAACACCTGGCGGTCCAGGTACTCGCTCGGCGGGCGCTTCAGCTCCTCGAACGGGGACAGCTTCTTGCCGCCGTGCGCGCCGAGGTAGAGCCGGTCCATGAACCACAGCTGGTTCGGCAGCCACCAGCAGCCCGACTCGGCGACGCCGAACCGCAGCCCCGGGTGCCGCTCGAAGACCCCGGACCAGAGCAGGAACCACAGCGGACGGGCCGGCCACCACGTGACTTCGGAGACGAAGATGCCCAGGTGGTTCCCGTACTCGTGGCGCGGCGAGGACCCCGAGTGGGTGACGATCGGCATCCGCGTCTCGGCGGCGGCCGCCCACACCGGGTCGTAGCGGCGGTCGTGGTACGGCGCCTTGTCCACCCACATCGCGGGGATCATCAGCGCGCCGAGCCCCGACTCCTTGGCCCGGTATATCTCGGCGACGACCTCTCTCGGCTCGCCCGTGATGGGCAGCAGGGCGACCCCGCAGTGCCGCTCGGGGGTCTCGGAGACGAACTCCGCCAGCCAGCGGTTGTGCGCCTGTGCGCCCGCCATGCCGAGCTCGGGGTCCTGGTCGCCGGAGAGCCCGAGGCCCACCCCGAAGGGGGCGGCGGTCTGGCTGTCCACGGCGTCGGCGTCGGGGAAGACGACCTCGGCGGCGACCCCGTCACCGTCGAGCTCCTTCAGGCGCTGCCCCGTGTCCCAGCCGCCCCGCAGGCCTTCCTCGTGATCGTGGAACCACTTCTCGGCGAAGGCCTCGTTGCGGACGCCCAGCTTCGTGGCCTCGGCGCGGCGGGCGTCGCGCTGGCCCAGGAACTCGTCGAACCGGGGGTGGAAGCGGGAGTCGAGGTACGGGCGGTACCGCTCGGTGGGCAGTCCCGCGTGACAGTCGGAGGAGATGATCAGGTACGGGTCTTCGTACGCGCTGCTGTCGGTCAACGGTCGCTCCTCAGGCGAGTCAGTCGAGGATGAAGCTCTCCAGGTAGGCGGGGTCGGCGCGGTCGAGCATCGACTGCGACCGGGCGCGGATCTGCCGGTCGCTGTGCTCGCTCGCCGGGAGCATCCAGAAGCGGTCGGCGCGGATGCCTTCGACGACGTGCTCGGCGACCTCCTCGACCGGGGTGAACTCCACCTCGTGGCCGGCCTGCTTCATGGCGGCCTCGTACTGGTCGAGACTGCGGTACGGGGTCTTGCGCGGCCGCTGCTTCGCGTACCGCTCGGGCCGGTTGCGGTGCGACTCCCACAGTCCGGTGCGCAGCATGTGCGGTCCGGGGAAGAGGACGGAGGCTCCGACGGCCGCGCGCTCCGCCTTGAGGTGGGCGTACAGCGATTCGGTCATGGTGACCACGGCCGCCTTGGTGACGGCGTAGACGGAGGCGGTGGGCAGCGGGGCGATGCCGCCGTCGCCGGAGGAGGTGTTGACGACGTGGCCGGGGCCGCCGCCAGCGATCATGCGCGGGACGAAGGCCTGGATGCCGTGGAAGACGCCCCAGACGTTGACGGAGAAGGCCCATTTCCAGTCGTTGGGCTCGTGCTCCCACATCCGGCCCTCGGCTCCGGAGCCGACTCCGGCGTTGTTGCAGAGCACGTGTACGGCGCCGAAGGTCTCGTACGCGGCGTCGGCGAGGGCGATGACGGAGTCGCGGTCGCTGACGTCGACGAGCCGGGCCATCACCCGGGCGCCGTCGGCGGTCAGCTCGTCGGCGGCCTTGTGCAGGGCCGCCTCCTCCACGTCGGCGAGGACGACCTTCAGCCCCTCGGCCGCGAAACGGCGGGCCATCGCGAGCCCGATGCCGCCGGCGGCGCCGGTGACGACGGCCACCTGTCCGGGTTCGAGCCGCATGTCACACGCTCCCCTCGGGAGGGCCGTCGAGGATCTGCATCGGGTCGTCGTAGCGCTGGTGGATGTACGGGAGGAGGGCCTGGGCGCTGACGCGCTCGACGACGCGGCCCTTCTGGTCGGTGGTCTTCTCGCCGATGGTGATCTCCACGATCCGGCGTACGGGGAGGTCGGCGACGGGGTCGAACATCGACTCGCGCAGGACCACGTCACCGGTCACGTGCTCCAGCTTGCGGACCTTCTCGTTGCGGGTGACGTGGACGAGCACCGGGTCGGCGTCGAAACCCGAACCGTCCACCGCCGGGAGGAACTTGAAGTAGAAGTCGGTCTTGGCGGCGGGCTCGGGCAGTGGCAGTTCGCGGTCCACCGCCCCGCGCACCTCCACGAAGGCGATCCCGTGCCGGGCCAGGGTGGCCCTTACGACGAGCCCGTCGCGCTCAAGGTCGACCTCGCCCAGCTTCTTCGGCTCGCCGAAGACCTCGCGGCCGCCGATCAGCGCCCGCTCGAGGGTCATCGGCATGACCAGCGGGTACCAGCCCTCGACCCCGCCGTGCTGCGCGGCGACGGCCACCGAGCCGGCGCCCAGGGGATAGCCGGGCAGGTCGACCTTGCTGATGTTGGCCCGTACCAGGGGCCGCTCGGCGGGCTTGAGCGGCGGCGGCAGGACCGCCGCCACCACGTCCGGGTCGCTCTCCCAGACCGCCACCACACCGGTGGACCAGATGTCGGGGAGCTTGGCGCTCTTCTCGCGCGACGCCGTGATCTCGGCCTCGGTGCGCGCTCCGTACCGTACGCGTGCCATGTCTCGCACCATCCCTCGTCCTTGAGCGGATCGGTTCTGTAACACAGTTACACCGCCACCGATGAAGGGTAAAGACCCCTGCACGGACCAGAATTGACGATCCGACAGATTGGCGGGAGACGGCCATGGCCAGAACCACGCTCACCCGTGACGAGGTGCTGGCGGCGGCCGCCTCCCTGGTCAGGCAGCACGGCCCGGCGGCCCTCACCATGCGCAGACTCGCCGCCGAGCTCGATACGGCGGTGACCTCCATCTACTGGCACGTCGGCAACCGCGAATCGCTGCTCGACGCCCTCGTGGAGCGGACCGTCCAGGAGATGGGGGCGATACGGCCGGCCGGCCGCACCCCCGTCGAACGGATCCTGTCCGTGGCCCGGACCCTGCGCCGCGAACTGCGCGAGCGGCCGCACCTGATCGCGATGGTCCACGAACGCGGGCTCACCGAGCGGATGTTCCTGCCCGCCCAGCAGGCCCTGGTCCACGAGGTGCACGCGGCCGGGCTGCGCGGGGCGCGGGCCGCCGATGCCGTGCGCGCGGTCCAGTTCCAGATCGTCGGGTACCTCCTCGTGGAGCGCAATCGCGAGCGCTCCCCCGCCCAGTCCCCCGCCGAGAGCGACCTCTGGGACCCTTCCGCGGCTCCCGACGACCCCGAGCTCGCCCGCGCCCTCGCCCGCCCCGCCGACCCGGAGCGCTTGTTCCTGCTCTCCCTGCGCGCCCTCGTCCGCTCCCTGCTGGCAGCACCGAACCCGCCCCCGCGGTAAATCGCTTTGCGGCCCCCGGGGTCCATGGTTGTATCGGCTGCGCGGGGGCGGCTCCGCGACGTGCTTCCTTCTCATCCTTCTGACACCCGTAGCGCGTCCCCTCTCCGCCCCCGCCCCACACCCTTTCCGGTTCCGGAGGAATCCCCCTTTTGCCCGAGCTGTCGACCGTCCTGTTGCGCCGTCTGCACACCGTCTACGTCGACCAGGCCGGGCCCCGCCCGGGCGATCCGCCGAGGGCCTGACGGCCCTGGAGGCCGAACTCCTCGACCGCGGCTACGCCCTCACGGGCCCCCTGCGTTCGGCGCTCGCCTGGCTCGGGCCCGCCGGACTCGCCGCCGCAGGAAAACAGCTGGTCAAGGACATCGACATCCTGCTGGGCGCCGACCGCACCCACATCCCGCTCTTCCGCTCGTTCCCCGCCTCGGTACCGGACGACACCCACGCCCTGTGGACCGAACGCGTGCTCACGCTGCTCCTGCAGTGGCCGGACCAGCCGTGCGTACTGTGCGCGACCGTCGGCGCCGTCCACCCCGTCGCACCCTGCGCCCACCTCGTCTGCCGCACCTGCTGGGACGGGGCCGACTACGCGGGCTGCCCGATCTGCCACCGCCGGATCGACCCCGCCGACCCGTTCCTTCGGCCGTCACCGCCGCACGACGACGCTCCCCCCGGGGGCGGCCCGCTGCGGCTGCTGGCCTTCGGCGCCGACCTCGCCGCCGACGCCGTCACCGCGCTCGGCAAGCTCCTCGCCCGCCGCACCCCGCTCTCGGCCCAGGACACCGAGGAGGCCCGGGTCCTCCTCGCGCACGCCCCGGCCGCGCTCGACTGGCTGCCCGACGCCATCCCCGTACGGGAGACCAAGGCCCTGGTGCTCGGCACCCTGCTGCGTGAGCGCCGCACCCGGGAGGGCGTACGGGCCCTGCTGCCCGAGCGGCTCACCACCGCCACCGACGTCCTGCGGCTGCTCGCCGTCTGGTCCGGCGGCGAGGCGGACCTCCTGGCACCGCCGCGGCTGCGCTCCCTGCCGCGCGCGCTGCGGCGCGAGCTGCTCGCCGTACTGGACGCCCTCGATCCGGGGCTGCTCGTCGAGGACGTCCTGCGCCACCCCGACCCCTGGAAGCGCGCCGCGGAGGTCCTGCACCCCTTCGAGCGGTACGCGCACCACCCGCGCACCGCGCTCGCCTTCGCCGTCCTGCGCGGGACCGACACCTCCGGGCCCGGGCTCGGCGCCGCTCTGCGGGCGACCGCCGCCGCGCACCCGCAGGCCGTACGGGTCGACGGTGCGCGCCTGCGCCCGGCCACCTGGACCGGGCGCGCCGAGGAAGCCCTGCGCGCCGGCGATCCGGACGCGGCCCTGGCCGTGCTCGCCGAGCGGCCCGGCGAACTCGTACGGCGGCTCGACCACCTGCTGCGGCTGTACGCGGCCGAGGCCCTGCCCGGGCGGGTGGCGCGGGTGCTGGCCGACCGGCTGCCGAAGGCGGGCCCCGGGCCCGTGCTCGCCGCGCTCGGGCGGCTGCGGATCCGCCATCTGCCCGGCACCCGGCGGGTGTTCTTCCCGCGCGGCCAGGTCGCGCACTCGTACACCCGGGACGAGGACCGGGCGCCGCTGGCCGAGGCGGTGACCCGCTCGGTGTGCGAGCTGTTCGAGCGCGAGCTGCTGCGCCGGCTGGCCGCGGCGGACCCGTACGAGGCGGCGGTGCTCGACTCCCGGCTCGCCCACCTCCATGTGCCCTCCGCCGAGCGGGCGGCGGCCAAGGCGCTGGTCACGGTACCCAAGGGAAGTTTCCAGGCACTGCCCGGCGGCGATGTGCTGCGGATGTTCCTGCACTGGATGGAGCCGCCGAAGAAGCGGGTGGACCTGGACCTGTCCGTGGTCCTGTTCGACTCCGACTGGAACTACGCGGGCCTGTGCGACTTCACGAACCTGGTCTACGGCGAGGGAGCCGTCGTCCACTCCGGGGACCTCACCTCCGCCCCCGCGCCCCGCGGCGCGAGCGAGTACGTGGACATCGACCTGGACCGGCTCGCCGACACCGGGGTGCGCTTCGCCATGCCCGTGGTCTTCAGCTACAACAACATCCCCTTCGAGCTGCTGCCCGACGCCTTCGCCGGGTTCATGGCCCTGCCCCACAGCTCCGGGCGCACCTCCCGCTTCGATCCGCGGACCGTGCGCCAGCGCTACGACCTGGCCGGGAACTCCCGGATCCACGTTCCGCTCCTCGTCGACCTGGAACGGCGCGGGTTCCTGTGGACGGACGTGCACCTGCCGGACGACGAGGGCTACCACAGTGTGTGGGCGCACCAGGAGGACCTGGCCCGCATCGGCCGCGACCTGTTCACCTACTTCTCGACGGGCCGCACCACCCTGTGGGAGCTCGCGGCGTGGCACGCGGCCGCGCGCTGCCCCGAGGTGCTCGTCCTGCGGCGCACCCCGCGGCCGAGCGACCCGGACGAGCTCTGGACGTACCGGCGGGGCGCGGACGAGGACGCCGTCGCCTTCGCCTCCCGGCTGGTCGGGCTGCGCGATCCGGACGTCCGGCGGTCGGCGGAGGACGTCGACGCCCTCGCGGGCGCCGCGGCCTCGGGGAAGTCGGTGTTCCTCGCGCTGGTCGAGGGCGATGTGGCGCCGGCCGGGGCCGGCGGGTCCGCATACCGGCTGCTGCCGGGGCCCGTTGACGGCTGCGGGCTCGAACAGCTCTCGGCGGGCGACCTCGTGACGGCACTGGGGTGAGGGTCCGCGGGGCACCGGGTGTCGGTGTGTGCCGATATCCTCTGTGACCATGCTCGACGACCGTACGACCGCAGAGACGACGTGGCCGACCGCGTACCCAGGGGGGTACGCGGTCGTCGACGTGGAGACGACCGGGCTCGCTCGCGACGACCGGATAATCTCCGCCGCCGTCTACCGGCTCGACGCGCAGGGCAATGTCGAGGACCACTGGTACACCCTGGTCAACCCGCAGCGGGACCCGGGCCCGGTCTGGATCCACGGACTCACCAGCGACATGCTCCAGGACGCGCCGCTCTTCAAGGACATCGCCGAGGAGTTCGCGGGCCGGCTCGCGGACCGGGTGCTCGTCGCGCACAACGCCATGTTCGACTGGCAGATGATCGCCCGGGAGTACGCACGGGCCGCCGAGACCGCACCGGTCCGTCAGCGGCTGTGCACCATCGCCCTGTCGAAGGAACTGAACCTCCCGCTGCCCAACCACAAGCTGGAGTCCCTCGCCGCACACTTCGGCGTGGTCCAGCAGCGCGCCCACCACGCCCTCGACGACGCCCGCGTACTCGCTGAGGCGTTCCGTCCGTCGCTGCACGCCGCCGCGCGGGACGGCGTACGGCTGCCCCTGCTGGAGTGCCGGCCGCTGACGGAGTGGTCGGACTCCCCCGTCACCCCGCGGATCGGCCAGCAGGCGTCGTACGGCAGCAACAGCTGGCGGCCCTCGCGCAAGCGGCCGCCGTGCCCGCACCCGAACCCGGGGCGCTTCGAGGACGGCAAACCGCTGAAACAGGGCATGCGGATCGCCTTCTCGGGTGACACCTCGGTGGACCGGGAGCTGCTGGAGGACCGGGCCGTCGAGGCGGGGCTGCACGTCGCGACGAGTGTGTCGCGGCTCACGAGCCTGCTCGTGACGAACGACCCCGACTCGGCCACCTCCAAGACGGTCAAGGCGAAGTCCTTCGGTACGCCGGTGGTCGACGAGGCGGCGTTCACCCAACTGCTGCGGGACGTGGCTGCGGCAGACGGGTGAGCGTCGGGCGACTCGCCCGGCACCCGCTTTCCCGTCCCGCCCGTCGGGTCCCACCCTGTGGCGCATGGCACGTTGTGAGGTCTGCGGAAACGATTACGGCATGTCCTTCGAGGTGCACGCGCAGGGCAGCGTGCACGTCTTCGACTGCTTCTCCTGCGCCATCCACCGCATGGCGCCCATCTGCGAGCACTGCCGGGTGCAGATCATCGGACAGGGCGTCGAGGTCGAGGGCCAGTGGTACTGCGGGGCGCACTGCGCCCGCGCGGAGGGGAAGGTGGGCATCGTCGACCGCGTGTGACCCTCCTCTCCCTCTCGCCCCTCCCGACCCCGGACGGCCACCCGGCCGCCGGGGTCTTCCCGGCTGGGGGTACCGTCGTGGGCGTGTACCGCTTTGTGCTGACCCGGCGATGGGTGTGCCTCACCCTCATCGCCCTCGCCCTCATCCCCGCGATGATCAAGCTGGGGTTCTGGCAGTACCACCGCCATGAGCACCGGGTCGCACAGAACGAGCTGATCGCGGCGAACCTGTCCGCGAAGCCGGTACCGATGACCGAGGCGACCTCCCCCGGCCACCAGGTCCCGCGCGCCGACTTCTGGCGCGCCGTCACCGCCACCGGCACGTACGACTCCGCGCACGAGGTCGTCGTCCGGATGCGCACCGACAACGACGACAAGGTCGGCTTCCACGTCCTGACCCCGCTGGTGCTCGCCGACGGCCGGGTGGTCCTGGTCAACCGCGGCTGGGTGGCGGGCGGCGACGACCCGCGCGCGTACCCGCCCGTGCCGACGGCGCCCTCGGGCGAGGTGACCGTCACCGGGCGGCTGAAGGCCGACGAGACGAGCGGCGGCAGCGGCATCAAGGACCGCAAGGGCCTGCCGGACCGCCAGGTGATGCTGATCAACAGCGCCCGGCAGGCGGAGTACCTGGGCAAGCCCGTCCTCGGCGGCTACATGGAGCTCACCGCTCCGGCCCCGGCGGGCGGCAGCCCCGAGCCGATCGCCGATCCCGACCACGACTCGATCGGCCCGCACATGGCGTACGCCGTGCAGTGGTGGCTGTTCGCCGCGGCGGTGCCGGTGGGCTGGCTGGTCCTCGTACGGCGCGAGAAGCGCGACCGGGCCGCAGCCGCAGCCGCCGGCGCCACCCCCGAGCGGGAGCCTGCGCCCACGGCGTAGCGTGTCGGGCATGGATCTTGGACTGAAGGACCGTGTCTACGTCGTCACCGGAGCCACCCGCGGCCTGGGCTACGCCTCGGCGCGCGAACTGGCGGCGGACGGCGCGAAGGTGATCGTGACGGGCCGCGACGCGGCGCGCGCCGCCGAGGCGGCCGCCTCACTGGGTCCGAACGCCGTGGGCCTCGCCGCGGACAATGCCGACCCGCAGTCGGCGGCCGCGCTCGTCGCCGCCGCGAAGGAACGCTTCGGCCGTCTCGACGGCATCCTCATCAGCGTCGGCGGCCCCGCCCCCGGTTCGGCGGCGAGCAACACCGACGAGCAGTGGGCGGCGGCGTTCGAGTCGGTCTTCCTGGGGGCGGTACGCCTGGCCCGCGCGGCGGCGGCCGAGCTGGGCGAGGGCGGGGTCATCGGCTTCGTCCTGTCGGGCTCGGTCCACGAGCCGATCCCGGGCCTGACGATCTCCAACGGGCTGCGGCCGGGGCTGGCCGGCTTCGCCAAGTCCCTGTCGGTGGAGCTCGGACCGCGCGGCGTCCGCGTGGTCGGACTGCTGCCGGCCAGGATCGACACCGACCGCGTCCGCGAGCTCGACGCCCTGTCGGGCGACGCGGCGGCGGCCCGCACGGCCAACGAATCCGGCATTCCGCTGCGGCGCTACGGCACCCCGGAGGAGTTCGGCCGCTCGGCGGCGTTCCTGCTGTCGCCCGCGGCCTCGTACCTTACCGGCATCATGCTCCCGGTCGACGGCGGCTCCCGCCACGGCTTCTGAAGCCCTTCAGGTCACCCGCCGGGCGCGGTGGGAGGTGATCCGGAAGCGGGCCTCCGCGGGCAGTTCGGGGAGGCCCGCCGACCGGCGGGCGTGGCTGAGCACCGGCCCCGCCAGCCCCGCCAGGGCGTCGGCCGGCACGGCGTGCGGCTCCAGTTCCAGCTCCATCCGCAGCTTCGGGCCCGCGCGCCGGCTCCGGCGCCCCTGCTTGCCCCGCAGGGCGACGCGGCACCGGGCGACCCCGTCCAGCGCCCCCGCCTCCGCGGCCACCGCCTCCTCCAACGCCCGCCCGCGCAGCACCGCGAACGCCCCGTCGCCGGTGTCGACCAGCACCGCGGGCAGCCGCGAGCGCCGCAGCTGGGCCAGCAGCCACCACAGCGCGAGCACCACGCACACCCCGAGCCCGGCGAGCACCGCCCACCACCACCAGCCCTCGGCATGCCAGTACCGCTCGCGGGTCGCCGCGGACAGCAGCGGCTCGTGGCGGCCGCCGAGCGGCCGCAGCGCCGTCAGCACCGCCAGCCCGGCGACCAGCAGCACGGCGCCGATGATCCCGAGCAGGATCCGGTTCACCGTCCCGAGCATCCCCTCACCTCTTCCCGACGGGGGCCCTGGTGACCCGTACCCGCGGCTGAGGCGCGTGCGCGAGGCCCAGTTCCCCGATGCCGACGGCCAGGACCTCCTCCAGGTCGGCCCGTACGTCGTCCAGCTCGCGGAAGTGCGACTGCGCCCGGATCGCGACGCGGGACCGCCGCACCGCGACCCGCGCCGAGCGCACCCCGGACACCTCCATCGCCCGGTCCCGCAGCACCAGCGCGGCGGCCTTGCGGCCGAGCCCGGCCCGTACCCCGCCGTCCGGGTCCGGCGTCCGCATCGGCAGGATCCCCCGGAGTCCCGGGGTGAGGGCGAGGAGCAGGAGCACCGCCCCGGCCACGGCGAGTACCGCTGCGCCGACGAGCACCCACGGGTCCGCGGGAGTCTGCTGCTCCAGCTGGTGGGCGAGTTCCGCGCGCCACTGCATGCCGGGGCGGCCTGCCCGTACGGCGGCGAGGTCGTACAGGAACAGGCCCGCCACACCGAGCACCGCCAGTGCCGTCAGCGCGGAGGGGATCCGCCGGGCGGACCGGAAGCGGCGGACGCGGGCCGGGTCCGCTTCCCGGGGCGGGGCTTGGCCGGGGGCGGGCGCCGTCACCGCAGCTTCCGGTCCCGCAGGGCGGCGGTGCGGGTGTGCGCGGAGTGCAGGTGCTCGATGTCGATGTCCACCTCGGGCACGGACATGCCGGCGTACTCCTCGACGCGGCGGACGACCTGGCTGCGGACGGCCGCGCACCGGGCGGCGAGGTCGGAGGGGTAGTCGAGCTCCAGGCTCACCCGTACCCGGGCGATGTCGTGGTGCACGGTGACGGTGGCGTGCGGGGCGGCCTGCCCGGCGGCGGAACCGGAGGCACTGGAGCCACCCGCAGGCCCGACGGCCCGGGGCGGCCCGTCCGGCTGTGCGGCGAGGGCCTCGCGGGCGGCCTGGGCCGCGATCTTGGCGACGACCCGGTCGGCGATCCGGGTGGCCCCCCGTTCGGCGGGGGGCGCGTGTGGGGGAACCACCCGTGGCGTGGTCATCGGGGCCTCACCTGTCGCGGTCGCGGGGGCGGGGGCGGAAGAAGACGCCGGGTTCCAGGTCCCCGTCCAGGAACCGGCCGACGATGAAGCCGATGGCGCCGAGCGCCGCCACCAGCAGGAAGGCCCCGAATCCGCCGAAGTATCCGGCGAACGCGAGCGCCATGCCGGCGAAGAGGCCGACCACGGCCATCCTCATGGGGGCTCCTCCTTCACTTTCACTGGAGTCGGGACTCCGGCTCCTCGTCGGGCTCGTCGGGCAGCTTCACGTCGCTGACCGCGATGTTGACCTCGACGACCTCCAGGCCCGTCATCCGCTCGACCGCCGAGATGACGTTCTCACGGACGGCCCTCGCGACGTCGCGGATCGACACGCCGTAGTCGACGACGATCTCCAGGTCGAGGGCGGTCTGTACTTCGCCGACCTCGGCCTTCACCCCGCGGGTGGCCGACGACTTCGCGCCGCCGGGCACCCGGTCGCGGACGGCGCCGAAGGTACGGGAGAGGCCGCTGCCGCTGCCCATGGCGTGGACGCCGACCACCTCGCGGGCGGCGAGTCCGGCGATCTTCTCGACCACCCCGTCCGAGATGGTGGTGCGGCCGCGGTCGGCCGGGTTGCGCGAGGCACCCCCGGATGTGGATTCGGTCATCGCGTGTCCCTTCGCACGGATTGGACTCACTCCGCACCACGGTATGCGCGGTGCCCCGGCGGCGCATCGGGACTACTCCGGTCGGCCGGGAAAGGATCCCCGCCGCTGCTTGACCTCAACTGCGGTTGAGGTCGGAGAGTGGGCAAGTGATCAAGGCCGAGAGGCCGTTTTCGGACAGGGCGGGGGAAGCATCATGAGGGCGATACGGGTGGACGGGTACGGCGGTCCGGAGGTCCTGGTGCCGGTGGAACTGCCGGATCCGGTGCCGGGGGCCGGCGAGGTGGTGGTCCGGGCCGAGGCCGTGGACACGATCTTCGTGGAGACCCAGATCCGCGGTGGCTGGGGCGAGTCCTTCGGCATCCACCCGCCGTACGTGCCGGGCGGCGCGGCCGCCGGCACCGTCGTCGCGGTGGGCGAGGGGGTGGACCCGGGCTGGCGCGGGCGCCGGGTGGTGGCGGCCCCGGGTACGAAGGGGACGTACGCGGAACTGGTCCGGGTCCCGGTGGAATTCCTGGTCCCGGTCCCGGACGGGCTGGAGGCGGCGGAGGCGGCGGCGCTGGCGCACGACGGGGTGACCGGCTCGGGCATCGTGGAGGGCGTCGGCATCGAGGCGGGCGAGCGGGTGCTGATCCTGGGCGCGGCCGGCGGGATGGGGACGCTGCTGGTGCAGTTCGCGGTGGCCGCGGGGGCGTACGTGGTGGGGGCGGCGCGGGGCGGGCGGAAGCTGGCGCTGATCCGGGAGCTGGGCGCGGACCGGGCGGTGGACTACACGGAGCCGGGGTGGACCGAGGCGGTCGGCGGTCCGGTGGACGTGCTGCTGGACGGGGTCGGCGGCGAGCTGGGCCTGGCCGGATTCGGGCTGGTCCGCGACGGCGGACGGGTCTCGGCGCACGGCGCCCCCAGCGGCGGCTTCACCGCACTGGAGCCGGCGCAGGCGCAGCGGCGCGGGATCGCGCTGCGCGGGATCGCCGAGGTCCAGTTCCCGCCGGCGGAGATCACCCGCCTGGCGGGCTTCGCCCTGGCCGAGGCGGCGGCGGGGCGGCTGCGCCCGGTGATCGCGCGGCGGTTCCCGCTGGCGGAGGCCGCGCGGGCGCACCGCGCGATGGAAGCCCGCGAGATCCCGGGCAAGGCCCTCCTGATCCCCTGACGGGGCCGACCGGGGTCCGGGGGCGGGAGCCCCCGGAACTCCGGGTCAGTCCGAGAGGCCGGCCAGATCGCGCAGACGGCGGGCCTGGGCGGCCCGCTCCGCCGAGCGCTGGGCGTCGTAGGGCCGGGATCCGGCGTCGCGGAGCAGTGCCTTCGTCTCGATCACGGCATCGCGCGGCGGAGCCAGCAGCGCCGTCGTGAGGTCCTGCACCGCCGCGTCCATCTCATCGGCGGGTACGACCAGGTTGGCCAGACCGACCCGCTCGGCCTCCTCGGCATGCACGAAGCGGCCCGTCGCGCAGATCTCCAGCGCGCGGGCATAGCCGACCAGCGAGGTCAGCGGCTGGGTCCCGGCCAGGTCGGGCACGAGACCCAGGCTGGTCTCGCGCATGGCGAACTGCACGTCGTCCGCGACCACGCGCAGGTCACACGCCAGCGCGAGCTGGAAGCCTGCGCCGATCGCATGCCCCTGAACGGCGGCGATGGAGACGATGTCGTTGCGCCGCCACCAGGTGAACGCCTCCTGGTATTCGGCAATGGTGGAGTCGAGCAGCTCGTCCGAACCGCGCGCCAGATCGAGGAAGGACGGCTCGCCCTCGAAACCCTCGGGGGTGAACGCCTGCCGGTCGAGTCCGGCGGAGAAGGACTTGCCCTCACCGCGCAGCACCACGACCCGGACGGTGCCCGGCAACGACCTTCCGGCCTCCGCCAACGCCCGCCAGAGCGCGGGGGACTGGGCGTTTCGCTTGGCCGGATTGGTCAGTGTCACCGTCGCGACCGAGTCGTCCACGGTGAGCCGTACGCCGTCCTTGTCGAGCAGAGCCATCTGTGTGCCTCCGGTGTGCAGTCGGCCGCAATCCCGGCCTAAGTGACTGCACAGTAACCACCCAGTCGGCCGGAGGGCCGACCGGGGGTCACCGAAGGAACCGCGGTGTGGGCAGACGAGCGCGACCCACCCCGGCCCCGGGCCTGACGGCCCGGGTCAGGGTCAGGCCGAAGCCGCCTTCTTGCCGCGCGTCGCGCCACCGCGACCACGCAGAATGACTCCGGACTCACTGAGCATCCGGTGGACGAATCCGTAGGACCGGCCGGTTTCCTCGGCCAGCGCACGGATACTCGCACCGGAGTCGTACTTCTTCTTCAGGTCTGCCGCGAGCTTGTCGCGCGCGGCGCCGGTTACCCGGCTGCCCTTCTTCAGAGTCTCGGCCACCCGTGCCTCCTCATGGGAAGTGCGCTCTGGACTTCTCATGATCACCCCTCCCCGGCTTCCTGGCCACCCATTCAGCAAGGTCGGTACGACGACATTTCCCGAGTCGTGGACACATCAGCAGAACGGAATCTCCTCTTCCGCTGCATGACGTCCATCACACTTCTCCACTCTCACCGGGAATCTCCAGGTCAGGGGCCGGAGAACAAAAAACGGCGGCCCCGGACGCGTACCCCGACGGGCACGGCCGAGGCCGTCGTACAGAGCACAGAGGTACGAGACCGTCTCACTCAGATGATGGATCACGCCTGAGCCGAATGATCCATAAGGAACTGGATCACCGGCTCCGGGAGGATCAGGCGAGGGCGACGAGGTCCCGGTAGTCCGGTCCCCAGAGGTCCTCGACACCGTCCGGGAGCAGGATGATCCGCTCCGGTTCCAGCGCCTCGACCGCGCCCTCGTCGTGCGTCACGAGGATGACCGCGCCCTTGTACGTGCGCAGCGCGCCCAGGATCTCCTCGCGGCTGGCCGGGTCCAGGTTGTTGGTGGGCTCGTCGAGGAGCAGCACGTTCGCCGAGGAGACGACCAGCGTGGCCAGGGCCAGACGGGTCTTCTCGCCGCCGGAGAGGACTCCGGCCGGCTTGTCCACGTCGTCGCCCGAGAACAGGAAGGAGCCGAGCGTCTTGCGTACGGCGACCAGGTCCAGGTCGGGCGCGGCCGAGCGCATGTTCTCCAGGACCGTGCGGTCGGGGTCGAGCGTCTCGTGCTCCTGGGCGTAGTAGCCCAGCTTGAGGCCGTGGCCGGGGGTGACCTCGCCGGTGTCCGGCTTCTCGGTGCCCGCGAGGAGGCGCAGCAGCGTGGTCTTGCCGGCGCCGTTGAGACCGAGGATGACGACGCGGGAGCCCTTGTCGATGGCCAGGTCCACGTCCGTGAAGATCTCCAGGGAGCCGTACGACTTCGACAGGCCCTCGGCGGTCAGCGGGGTCTTGCCGCAGGGCGCCGGGTCCGGGAAGCGGAGCTTGGCGACCTTGTCGTTGGCGCGGACGGCCTCCAGGCCGGCGAGCAGGCGGTCGGCGCGCTTGGCCATGTTCTGCGCGGCGACGGTCTTGGTCGCCTTGGCGCGCATCTTGTCGGCCTGCGAGTTCAGCGCCGCGGCCTTCTTCTCGGCGTTCTGGCGCTCGCGCTTGCGGCGCTTCTCGTCGGCCTCGCGCTGCTGCTGGTAGAGCTTCCAGCCCATGTTGTAGATGTCGATGACCGAACGGTTGGCGTCCAGGTAGAAGACCTTGTTGACCACGGTCTCGACCAGGTCGACGTCGTGGGAGATCACGACGAACCCGCCGCGGTAGGTCTTCAGGTAGTCGCGCAGCCAGACGATCGAGTCGGCGTCGAGGTGGTTCGTGGGCTCGTCGAGGAGCAGGGTGTCGGCGTCCGAGAAGAGGATCCGGGCGAGCTCGACGCGGCGGCGCTGGCCGCCGGAGAGGGTGTGCAGCGGCTGGCCGAGGACCCGGTCGGGCAGGCTGAGGGCGGCCGAGATGGTCGCGGCCTCGGACTCGGCGGCGTACCCGCCCTTGGTGAGGAACTCGGTCTCCTGGCGCTCGTACTGCTTGAGCGCCTTCTCGCGGGTGCCGCCGGAGCCGGTCGCGATGCGCTCCTCGTTCATGCGCATCTTCTTGAGCAGGACGTCGAGACCGCGGGCGGACAGGATCCGGTCGCGGGCCAGGACGTCGAGGTCGCCGGTGCGCGGGTCCTGCGGGAGGTAGCCGACCTCGCCCGAGCGGGTGATGGAGCCGGCGGCGGGCTGGCCCTCGCCGGCGAGGCACTTGGTGAGCGTGGTCTTGCCCGCTCCGTTGCGGCCGACCAGGCCGATGCGATCGCCCTTGGCGATGCGGAAGGAAGCGGACTCGATGAGGACGCGGGCGCCGGCGCGCAGCTCGACGCCGGTGGCGGTGATCACGGAAATACTCCAGGGCGGGGGGACGGCGGAAGGGGGGCAGGACGCGATGCTTCGACGCCGCTAATCCGCGAGGAGATTTGCCATGGGATTCATTCTACCGGGGGTGCGCAACCAGTTTTGGGGGCGTCCTGCCCTTGACATGTCGCCCGTTCGGCGCACGGATCACCCCGGTGGGGCAGGCCGCGTATCAGGATGGACCGGGTGATACCCGCCGCAGGGGCGGCCACGTTGAATCGAGGCGGTGCGGGATGCAGTTCGACGACGACGCCAACCTGGACACATCCGAGGTCAAGGATGTGCGCAGCAGCCGCGTCCCGGGCGGACGCGCGACGATCGGCGGCGGCATCGCGGGCCTCATCGCACTGATCCTCGGGCTGCTCTTCGGGGTGGGCCCGGACCAGCTGGGGCTGTCCTCCGGGAACCCGGAGGCGACGGCGACCTCCTCGTCCGTCAGCGAGGTGCAGCAGTCCTGCAGGACCGGGCGGGACGCGAACACCCGGGAGGACTGCCGGCTGGTCGCGGTCGTCAACAGCACCCAGGACTTCTGGAAGGACGAGTTCACCCGGCGCGGCGGCCGGTACAGCCCGGCGTCGACGGTCTTCTTCACCGGCCGCGTGAACACCGCCTGCGGGGCCGCCACCTCGGCGGTCGGCCCCTTCTACTGCCCCGCCGACCGCCAGGTCTACCTGGACCTGGGCTTCTTCGACGAGCTGCGGACGAAGTTCGGCGCGAGCGGCGGCCCCTTCGCCCAGGCCTACGTCGTCGCGCACGAGTACGGGCACCACATCCAGAACCTGACCGGAACCCTGCAGAAGGCCCAGGACGGGCGGCAGGGCGCGAACAGCAACGCGGTCAAGGTGGAGCTGCAGGCCGACTGCTACGCCGGGGTGTGGGCGCACAACGCGACGAGGACCCCGGACGAGTCCACGGGCCGGCCGCTGATCACCAGCCTGACCGACCAGGACATCAAGGACGGCCTGGACGCGGCGGCCGCGGTGGGCGACGACCGGATCCAGGAGAAGTTCCAGGGCCGGGTGACCCCGGAGTCCTGGACGCACGGATCGGCCCGGCAGCGCCAGCAGTGGTTCTACCAGGGCTACCGCACGGGCGACATGGCCCAGTGCAACACCTTCCGCTGACCGTCGGCGGCGCCTGCCATGCTGTGACGCAGGTCACCGTCACGAGAGGGAGTGGTCGTCATGGCAGGCGTTCCGTCCATCTGTCCCACGCTGCGTTACCGCGACGCGAAGGCGGCCGTCAAGCTGCTCACCGAGGCCTTCGGCTTCAGCCAGATCGCGGTGTACGAGGGCGGGGACGGCTCGGTGATGCACGCGGAGCTGGCGTACGGCAACGGCCTGGTGATGCTGGGCAGCAAGGGCACCGGCAGCACCTTCGACAAGGCCATGGGTGACGGCGGGCCCGTGGGGGTCTACGTGGTGGTCGACGACGTGGATGCCCATCACCGGCGGGCCGCGGAGCACGGCGTGGAGATCCTGATGGAACCCACCGACCAGGACTACGGGTCCCGCGACTACATGGCCAGGGACGCCGAGGGCAACATCTGGAGCTTCGGGACGTACGCGCCGCAGGTCTGAGACCCGCGGCGCGTTCCCGTTCCTCCGTACGCGGCGCTCCGGGCGCTCCGGGCGCTACGCGCCGCCGGTGTGGACCTGGAAGGCGGCCCGGCGGACCGCCTTGGCCAGGGCCGGGTCCGGGTGCGCGGCCGCCAGGGCGACCAGGACCTGGACGGTGCGCGGGTGGCCGACCGCGCGGACCTCGTCCAGCAGTCGCGGGACGGTGGTCCGGACGGCCGAGTCGAGGTGGCGCGCCAGCAGGTCCGCCTCGCCGTGGTCGGCGATGGCGGCAGCGGTGTCCACCCAGAGCCAGGTCGTCTCCTCGGCGGTGAGCACGTCCTGCGCCTCGTCGGGATCGACCCCGTCGTGCTCGGCGAGCCAGAGCAGGGCGTAGGGCCGCAGGGCCGGGTCGTGTACGGCGGCGCGCACCTCGGGTTCGGCCGGCGCGCCGACCACGCGCAGTGCCTCGAAGGCGAGCCCGCGCAGCAGGGCGTCCTCGCCGCGGGCGGCGTGCAGCAGTTCGCTGACGGCGTGGCCGACGGGCCGGGCGGCGAGCCAGGCCTGGTATTCGGCGCGGGCCGGTCCCGGGGTGAGCCGGGCACAGCCGTGCAGCATCGCGGCGGCGGACTGCTCGATGTTCCCGGCGGGGCTCTGCGCGGCGACGCAGATCTGTTCGAGCTTGACCCAGACGGCCCAGCTGCCGAGCGGGGTGAGGGCGGCCTGCGCCGGACCGAGGGTGACGGCGTCGACGGCGGCGAGCCCGCCGAGCGCCCAGCGCAGCAGCCGGGCGAGCGGGACGGGCGCCGTGTGGCCGGTCGCCTCGGGGCCGGCGTCCGGGTCGGACCCCGCGCCGTCCGCGGGCGAAGTCTCGCGCGCGGGGGCGTCGTACGGGATCTCGCAGCGCTCGTCGCGAAGTTCGGTGACCCTCTGCCCGAGCAGGTCCAGCAGATCCGGAACGGTCACGGGACCGGCGGACAGCTGGAGCAGGGAAAGCAGTTGGGGCATCGCCTCCACCACCTCGGCGACGACCGCGGGGGTGATGTCGGCGGGGGCCGGGTGGACCAGCGACCAGGCGTCGAACAGGGCGACCCAGCCGCGCAGTACGGCGGTGTCGTCGCGTTCCCAGGCGCGCAGCCGCCAGCCGGGCCTGGCCTGGCCGCCGTGCACCTCGACGAGGCCCGCGAGCCGGGCTCGGTCCCAGCCGACCCGGATCTGCCCGTGTGTCAGGTTCAGTTCACCAGCGGCGCGTTCGACGTCGGCGGCGGGCAGCGCTCCCGCCGGGGCGGGCCGCCCTCCGTCGCCGGCACCGAGGTTGAGCTCGGCCCAGCGGGCGAGCCGTACCGCGTCGGCCAGCGAGGCCCGGGCCCGGCTCGCGAGTTCGACCGTGGCCGGGGTGCCCGCCGGGGGCCGGGAGGCGGAACGGGCGCGTCGGTCGGTCACCGCCTTACGGGCCGCGGCGACGGAACGCGGGGAGACGAGTCGGAGTCTGGAGTCGCGAGCCAACTGCTCATCAGGCTTTCGGGACGTCACGGAAGCAGTCTCGCCCGTCACCGGCCGAAAGCCCAAACGGAACCAGCCATTATCGCCACTCGCCGGGGGGACATACCGGGAAAATGTCTCCGCCCTGCCCCGTCCGGCACACGGCCTTCACATAAGAGGGGTCAGAAACCGCCTCAGGGCCTCCTCGTATCCGGCCGGATCCGCGTTCCACATGGCCCCGTGCGGGGCTTCGCGGACGGTCCGCAGCGTGACCAGGTCGGGACGGGCCGCGGCGAGCCGGCGCGAGGGCTCCCAGGGGGCGAGCGTGTCGTCCGGCCCGTGGAAGATCAGTACGGGGACGCGCAGCGCCCCGGGGTCCGCCCCGGGCCCCGACCGGTCGGCGCGCAGTCCGGCACGCCCCTCGGCGGCCCGTACCGCGAACGGAACCAGCGCGGCCGGGGTGCGGCGGGCGGCGACGAGCGCGCGCAGCGTGGTGTGCCAGTCGAGGACCGGCGAGTCCAGCACGAGCCCGCAGATGCGGTCGGCGAGCGCCGAGCGCTCGGCGGCGTGCAGGGCCATGGCGGCCCCGGTGGACCAGCCGTGCAGGACGACCCGGCGGGCCCCGTAGCGCACGGCGTAGCGGATCGCGGCGTCCACGTCCCGCCATTCGGATTCACCGAGGTGGCCGAGACCGTCCGGTGACGCGGGTGCCCCGAGGTCCCCGCGGTAGGCGAGGTCGAGGACGGGCATCCGCTGGCCGTGCAGGAAGGGCATGACCACCATCGGGTGCTCGCGGCCGGCGCCGAGCCCGTGCACGGTGATCACCCAGGTGTCGCGGGCGGCGGGCACGAACCAGGCGGGCAGCCCGCCGAGCTCGCCGGGGACGTCCACGTCGGCGTGGTCGAGCCCGAGGGCGGTACGCGGGTTGCCCGCGTACACCTGGGGGGTGAGGGCGACCCGGGCGCCGGGGTCGAGGCTGCCGTGGGTGACGGCGAGGAGCCGGCGTACGACGGCGTCCGGGCCGGGGTCGAATCCGTCGAGGACGGGTCCGACCACGGCGTGTACCCCGGGGGCGCAGAGCCCGTACGTACCGGGGCGCAGGGAGGCCAGCGAGCGGGTCAGGGCGACCCGGCCGGACCCGCTGGAGTGGACGCTGAGCCGGGCCCCGCCGGGCAGGGGGCGGCCGGGTTCGTGGCGCAGGGCGGCGTCGGCGGCGTACCGGCCGGCCGCGACCGCGGCGGCGCCGGCCCCGACGAGAGTGGTCGCGACGGCCGCGGCCGTCGCTGTGGCGGAAGGCACGGCTCCAGTGTCGAGGCGGGAGCGCGAGCGGGCCACTGGAGCGGAATGTTCCGATTGCGGCCCGGCGGGTCCGGGAAGAGATCCCGGGGCGGTCCGCCGGGGTCGGCGGCCGGGAGTGATCTGCGTCTCCCCGCGAGCGTCTCCGAGGCGGGTCCGGGGCCCTCGGGCCCCCGGTGGAGCCATCCGTTCACCCAGCTTTGACGTGCATTAATCGCCGTATCAGCGCCAAAATGGGGATGAAGGTCCCGATGGCACGACGGGCCCGTACACCGCTCCGCCGGAGTCAGTTCACCTTCCGTTCATCCAGGTTGCCTACGGTCGCCGAGCCACTGACGTCAAACAGAAGCCTGGGTAAATGGAGCACATAACGCTTCTCCTCGGGATCGTGATCATCACCGCTCTCGTGTTCGACTTCACGAACGGTTTCCACGACACGGCCAACGCGATGGCCACCACCATCTCGACCGGCGCCCTCAAGCCCAAGACGGCGGTGGCCATGTCCGCCGTGCTCAACCTCGTCGGCGCGTTCATGTCCGTGGAGGTCGCCAAGACGATCTCCAAGGGCCTGGTCAACGAAGAGGGCATCCAGCCGGAAGTGATCTTCGCGGCCCTCGTCGGCGCGATCCTCTGGAACCTCGTCACCTGGCTGGTCGGACTCCCCTCCAGCTCCTCGCACGCCCTGATGGGCGGCCTGGTCGGCGCGGCCGTCGCCTCCGCCGGCCTCGGCGCCGTCAACGGCGGCACGCTCGTCACCAAGGTGCTGCTCCCCGCGGTCGCCGCGCCGATCGTGGCCGGCGTGGCCGCGATGCTGGCCGCCAAGGTCACGTACAAGCTGGGCGGGAACGTCGGCAAGAAGACCTCCGCCAGGGGCTACAAGGCCGGTCAGATCGCCTCGGCCGGTCTCGTCTCCCTGGCGCACGGCACCAACGACGCGCAGAAGACGATGGGCATCATCACCCTGGCGCTGGTCGCCGGCGGCGCGCTCGCGCCCGGCTCCAACCCGCCGGTCTGGGTCATCGTCTCCGCCGGCATGGCGATCGCGTTGGGTACCTCCCTGGGTGGCTGGCGCATCATCCGCACCATGGGCAGCGGCCTGACCGACCTCCAGCCGCAGCAGGGCTTCGCCGCCCAGACCTCGGCCGCGAGCGTCATCCTGGCCTCCTCCACCCTCGGCTTCTCCCTCTCCACCACCCACGCGTGCTCCGGCGCCGTCATGGGTGCGGGCCTGGGCCGCAAGGGCGGTGTGGTCCGCTGGTCCACCGCCACCCGCATGTTCATCGCCTGGGGCCTGACCCTGCCGGCCGCCGCCGTCGTCGCCTCCGGCGCCGAGCTGGTCATGCGCACCGGTGACGTCGGCGTCGCCGCGGTCGCGCTCTTCCTGGTCGCCTCCTGCGCCGCCATCTGGCTCATCTCGCGCCGCCAGGTCGTCGACCACAGCAACGTCAACGAGGTGCAGCCGGCCGCCGCCGAGGCGCCGGGTGTGGTCACCACGGCCATGGCCGCCGTCACCGTCCCGCCGACGATGGCCGCCGAGGCCGCCGCCGGTACGACCGCCGCGGTCACCGACGAGGCCCTGAAGGCCACCATCCCGGCGGCCGCCCCGGCCGCGCCGGCGGCTCCCGCCGCCGCGGTCTGACCCCGAGAACGACAGAGGAATCCGCAGTATGAAGATCGACTGGGCAGCACTCGGCTCCGTCTTCGGGGTCAGCCTCTCCGCCACCGTCGCCCTCGTGGCCCTGTTCACCCTGGGCCTGGTGGGCCTCTCCAAGCACGAGGCCGCCACCGAGCAGGGCGGCACCGCCACCCTCGCCCGCAGCAGTGCGTACGCCTGCTTCGCGCTCGTCGCGGGGGCCGTGGCCTACGGGATCTACCTGATCGTCGCCTGATCCCGGCCGACACGACCCGATCGATTCGGGCACGGCGTACGAAAGCTCCCTCCGGGTTTCCCGGGGGGAGCTTTCGTACGTCTGTGACGTGTGCCGTTCACCTGCCTCGCCGCAGGTCAACGGCGAGTTGACGGGCCTTCGCGGTGCGTGGTGGACTGCCCGAGCCAATACGGCGGCATGGAGAGGAAGTCCGGTGCGAATCCGGCGCGGTCCCGCCACTGTCACCGGGGAGCACGCGGCTCGTGCGCCCCGGGAGCCAGGAACTCCCACCGCCGGACACGTCGAACCAGGGCGCGGACCCTGAGTGAGGACATACCTGCACCATGCGTGCCGACCGCGTCTTCGCGTACGGCGCCACGGCGGGCCTGATCGGCGACCGGATCCTCGGTGATCCGCGCCGCGGGCACCCCGTGGCCGCCTTCGGACGAGCCGCCGCCGCCGTCGAGCGCGCCCTGTGGCGCGACGACCGCGGCAGGGGCGTCGTACACACCCTCCTGTGCGCCGGGGGCGCGGCCGCCGTCGGCGCGCTGGGCGCCCGGGCCGTGCGCTCCCGTCCCGCGGCCGCCCGTGTAGCCCTGACCGCCGCGGCCACCTGGGCCGTCGTCGGCGGCACCTCGCTGGGCCGGGAGGCCCGCGCCATCGGCGGCGCGCTCGCCGCCGGGGACGCCGAGGTGGCCCGCGAGCGGCTGCCACACCTGTGCGGGCGCGATCCGCAGGCCCTGGACGAGCAGCAGATGGCCCGCGCCGTCGTGGAGTCGGTCGCCGAGAACACCTCCGACGCGGTGGTCGGGGCCCTCGTGTGGGGCGCCGCCGCCGGGGTCCCCGGGCTGCTGGCGTTCCGCGCCGTGAACACCCTGGACGCCATGGTCGGCCACAAGTCGCCGCGCCACCTGCGCTACGGGTGGGCCTCGGCCCGGCTCGACGACCTCGCGGGCTGGCCGGGCGCCCGGCTGACCGCGCTGGCCGCCGTACTGGCCGGGCCCGACCGGCGGGGAGCCGTACGGGCCTGGCGCGCGGACGCCGCCGCGCACCCGAGCCCGAACGCCGGCCCCGTGGAGGCCTCCTTCGCCGGGGCGCTCGGCGTGCGGCTGGGGGGCACCCTGGCGTACGGGGGACGGGTCGAGCACCGGGCCGTGCTGAACGGCGGGGCGGGGCGGCCCGTGCAGGTCTCCGACATCGAACGCGCGGTGCGGCTGTCGCGTCAGGTGACGTGGCTGGCACTGGGGGCGTGTGTGGCACTGCGCTGTGCGGTGTCGTACGGCATACGGAAGGGACGCGGATGAGCGGCGGGAAGCTCGGCGGGGGACTCCTCGTCGCCGGCACCACATCGGACGCGGGCAAGAGCGTCGTCACGGCGGGCATCTGCCGCTGGCTGGCCCGGCAGGGCGTGAAGGTGGCGCCCTTCAAGGCGCAGAACATGTCGCTGAACTCCTTCGTGACCCGCGAGGGCGCCGAGATCGGGCGCGCGCAGGCGATGCAGGCGCAGGCGGCGCGCGTGGAGCCGACGGCGCTGATGAACCCGGTGCTGCTCAAGCCCGGCAGCGACCAGAGCAGCCAGGTGGTGCTGCTGGGCAAGCCGGTGGGCGAGATGAGCGCCCGCGGGTTCTTCGGGAGTGTCGGGCCCGCGGCGCAGCCGCAATCGGGCGCGGCGTCCCCCGGGAAGGCGCTGTACGGAGGACGGCGGGAGCAGCTTCTCGGTGTCGTCACGGACTGCCTGGAGCAGCTGCGGGGCACGTATGACGCCGTGATCTGCGAGGGGGCGGGCAGTCCGGCCGAGATCAACCTGCGCCGGACCGACATCGTGAACATGGGCATCGCGCGGGCCGCGCGGTTCCCGGTGGTCGTGGTCGGGGACATCGACCGGGGCGGGGTCTTCGCCTCGTTCTTCGGGACGACGGCGCTGCTGTCGCCGCAGGACCAGTCGCTGATCGCCGGATACATGGTCAACAAGTTCCGCGGCGACGTGTCGCTGCTGGAACCCGGCATGGAGATGCTGCGCTCCCTCACCGGACGGGGGACGTACGGCGTCCTGCCCTTCCGGCACGGGCTGGGCATCGACGAGGAGGACGGGCTCCGGGTCTCCCTGCGGGGCGCGGTCCGCGAGTCGGTGGTGGCCCCGCCGGTCGGCGAGGACGTGCTGCGGGTCGCGGTGTGCGCGGTGCCGCTGATGTCGAACTTCACGGACGTCGACGCGCTGGCGGCGGAGCCGGGCGTGGTGGTGCGGTTCGTGGACCGGGCCGAGGAACTGGCCGACGCGGACCTGGTCGTGGTGCCGGGCACCCGGGGCACGGTCAAGGCCCTGGAGTGGCTGCGCGAGCGCGGCCTCGCGGACGCGCTGCTGCGGCGGGCCGCGGAGGGCCGGCCGGTGCTGGGCATCTGCGGCGGCTTCCAGGTGCTCGGCGAGCACATCGAGGACGAGGTCGAATCGCGGGCCGGCTCGGTGGCCGGGCTGGGGCTGCTGCCGGTGCGGATCCGCTTCGAGCGGGAGAAGACCCTGGAGCGGCCTTCCGGGACCGCGCTCGGCGAGCGCGTCGACGGGTACGAGATCCACCACGGGGTGGCCGAGGTCCTCGGCGGGGAGACGTTCATCTCTGATGACCAAGGACGCAGTCTCGAAGGCTGCCGCGTCGGTTCGGTGTGGGGCACCCACTGGCACGGCTCGCTGGAGTCGGACGGCTTCCGGCGGGCGTTCCTCCGGGAGGTGGCGCTGGCGTCGGGCCGCCGCTTCGTCCCGGCGCCCGACACCTCCTTCGGTGCGCTGCGGGAGGAGCAGCTGGACCTGCTGGGCGATCTGATCGCCGAGCACGCGGACACCGACGCCCTGCTCCGCCTGATCGAGACGGGCGCCCCGGCGGGCCTCCCGTTCCTCCCCCCGGGCGCCCCGTGAAGGCCCCCGCCCCGCGGGCGGCTTCCGCCGCCGGCCCGCGCCCGTCCACCCGTACCCGCACCAAGAGAGGCATCGCATGAGCACGCCCTACCCGTTCACCGCAGTGGTCGGCCAGACCGACCTGCGGCTGGCGCTCCTGCTCAACGCCGTGAGCCCAGCGGTCGGCGGCGTCCTCGTGCGCGGCGAGAAGGGGACCGCCAAGTCCACCGCCGTCCGCGCGCTGTCCGCGCTGCTGCCGCAGGTCGACGTCGTCCCCGGCTGCCGGTTCTCCTGCGCGCCCGGCGCCCCCGACCCCGCCTGCCCCGACGGCCCCCACGAGCCGGGCCCCGGGACCGCCCGGCCCGCGCGCATGGTCGAGCTGCCCGTCGGCGCCTCGGAGGACCGCCTCGTCGGCGCCCTCGACATCGAACGGGCCCTCGCCGAAGGCGTGAAGGCCTTCGAGCCCGGCCTGCTCGCCGACGCGCACCGCGGCATCCTGTACGTCGACGAGGTCAACCTCCTCCACGACCACCTCATCGACCTCCTCCTCGACGCCGCCGCCATGGGCGCCTCGTACGTGGAGCGCGAGGGCGTCTCCGTACGCCACGCCGCCCGCTTCCTGCTCGTCGGCACCATGAACCCCGAGGAGGGCGAGCTCCGTCCGCAGCTCCTCGACCGGTTCGGGCTCACCGTCGAGGTGGCGGCCTCCCGCGAGCCCGCCCAGCGCGTCGAGGTGGTGCGCCGCCGGCTCTCGTACGAGGACGACCCGGCAGCCTTCGCCACCCGCTGGAGCGGTGAGGAACAGGACGTCCGCGCCCGTGTCGTGGCCGCCCGCGCCCTGCTCCCGAAGGTCCGCCTCGGCGACGCCTCCCTGCTCCAGATCGCCGCGACCTGCGCCGGCTTCGAGGTCGACGGCATGCGCGCCGACATCGTGATGGCCCGCACCGCGACCGCGCTGGCCGCCTGGGCCGGGCGGAGCGGCGTGCGCAAGGAGGACGTACGGCAGGCCGCGCTGCTGGCGCTCCCCCACCGGCGGCGCCGCAACCCCTTCGACGCGCCGGGCCTCGACGAGGACAAGCTCGACGAGATCCTGGACCGGTTCCCCGACGAGGAGCCGGAGAACGACCCGGAGCACGACCCGGAGCCGGACCCGGAGCCCGAGGGGCCGGACGACGGCGGCCCGGAGGACGGCGGCCCGGACGGCGGCGGCGGTGTCCCCCCGCAGGGCGGACCCGAGGCGCCGCAGACCCCCGAGGCCCCCGCACCGGACGACGCACCGGAGGCCCCCGACTCCCCCGCCCCCCAGCCCGCCTCCCAGGACGGCGCCGCGCCCGAGCAGGCCGCCGTACGGGCCGCCGAGCCGTTCCGGACCAAGATGCTCAGCGTGCCCGGCCTCGGCGAGGGCGCGTCCGGGCGGCGCTCGCGCGCCCGTACCGCGCACGGCCGGACCACCGGCGCCCAGCGCCCCCGCGGCCAGCTGACGAAGCTGCACCTCGCCGCGACCGTCCAGGCCGCCGCCCCGCACCAGAAGGCGCGCGGACGCACCGGGCGCGGGCTCGTCGTCCGCAAGGACGACCTGCGCCAGGCCACCCGGGAGGGCCGCGAGGGCAACCTGGTCCTCTTCGTCGTCGACGCCTCCGGCTCGATGGCGGCCCGGCAGCGCATGAGCGCGGTCAAGGGCGCGGTGCTGTCGCTGCTGCTGGACGCCTACCAGCGCCGGGACAAGGTCGGTCTCATCACCTTCCGCGGCTCCGCCGCCGAGCTGGCGCTGCCGCCCACCTCCTCGGTGGACGCGGCCGCGGTCCGGCTCGAACAGCTGCCGACGGGCGGGCGCACCCCGCTCGCCGCCGGCCTGCTCAAGGCCCACGAGGTGCTGCGGATCGAGCGGCTGCGCGATCCCAGCCGCCGCCCGCTGCTCGTGGTCGTCACCGACGGGCGGGCCACCTCGGCCGGTTCCACCGGTTCGGCCGGTTCGAGCGGATCCGCCGGTTCCGCCGGCGGCGACCCGCGCGCGCTCGCGGGCCGCAGCGCCCGGCTGCTCCAGGCCCAGGGCGTCGCGTCGGTGGTCGTGGACTGCGAGTCGGGGCCGGTCCGGCTGGGGCTGGCCGGCGTACTGGCCGGCGACCTCGGCGGGCCCGCCGTCACGCTCGACGGACTGCGGGCCGACTCGCTGGCCGGGCTCGTGAAGAACGTACGTACCGCATCAGACACCCACAGGAGGGCCGCGTAATGCCGCAGGGACAGCCGACCGTCGTTCCGGACGACGGACTCACGACGCGCCAGCGCCGCAACCGCCCGCTCGTCTTCGTCCACACCGGCCCGGGCAAGGGCAAGTCGACGGCGGCCTTCGGGCTGGCGCTGCGCGCATGGAACCAGGGCTGGCCGATCGGGGTGTTCCAGTTCGTCAAGTCGGCGAAGTGGAAGGTCGGCGAGGAGAACGCGCTGAAGGTGCTCGGCGCCTCCGGCGAGGGCGGCTCGGTCGTCTGGCACAAGATGGGCGAGGGCTGGTCCTGGGTCCAGCGGGACGCGCAGCTCGACAACGAGCAGGCGGCCAAGGAGGGCTGGGAGCAGGTCAAGCGCGATCTGGCCGCCGAGACGCACAAGCTCTACGTGCTGGACGAGTTCGCGTACCCGATGCACTGGGGCTGGATCGACGTCGACGAGGTCATCGAGGTGCTGCGCAGCCGCCCCGGCACCCAGCACGTGGTGATCACGGGGCGCAACGCACCGCAGAAGCTGGTGGAGTTCGCGGACCTGGTCACGGAGATGACCAAGGTCAAGCACCCGATGGACGCCGGCCAGAAGGGCCAGAAGGGCATCGAGTGGTGACGTCGCTCCACATCCCCCGGCTGGTCATTGCCGCGCCGTCCTCCGGCAGCGGCAAGACCACCGTCGCCACGGGCCTGATGGCCGCCTTCTCGGAGCGCGGCCTCGCCGTGTCCCCGCACAAGGCCGGGCCCGACTACATCGACCCCGGCTACCACGCGCTGGCCACGGGGCGGCCCGGGCGCAACCTGGACGCGTTCATGTGCGGGCCGGAGCTGGTCGCTCCGCTGTTCGCGCACGGGGCCTCGGGATGCGATCTCGCGATCGTCGAGGGCGTGATGGGCCTGTACGACGGGGCCGCGGGGCGGGGTGAGCTGGCGTCGACGGCGCAGGTCGCGAAGTTGCTGCGGGCGCCGGTGGTGCTGGTGGTCGACGCCTCGTCGCAGTCGCGGTCGGTGGCGGCGCTGGTGCACGGCTTCGCGTCGTTCGACCCGCAGGTGCGGCTGGGGGGCGTGATCCTGAACAAGGTCGGCTCCGACCGGCACGAGGCGATGCTGCGGGAGGCGCTGGAGGAGGCCGGGATGCCGGTGCTCGGCGTCTTGCGGCGGGCCCCGCAGGTGGCCGCGCCGTCGCGCCACCTGGGGCTGGTCCCGGTCGCGGAGCGGCGCTCGGACGCCCTGTCCTCGGTCGCCGCCCTCGCGGACCAGGTCCGGGCGGGCTGCGATCTGGAGGCCCTGATGGCGCTGGCCCGCACGGCCCCGGCGCTGGAATGCGAGGCCTGGTCGCCGCAGCAGGCCCTGAGTCGGCACGACGCGGTCCCGCCGGCGTCCGGGACTCGGGGTCCGCGGCGGAGCCCCGGCACGCGACCGGTGGTCGCCGTCGCGGGCGGTGCGGCGTTCACGTTCTCCTACGCCGAGCACGCCGAGCTGCTCACCGCCGCCGGGGCGGAGGTCGTCACCTTCGACCCGCTCCGGGACGAGGCCCTGCCCGACGGAACCACCGGCCTGGTGATCGGCGGCGGGTTCCCCGAGGTGTACGCCCCCGAGCTCGCCGCCAACGCGCCGCTGCGCAAGGCCGTCGCGGCCTTCGCGGAGACCGGCGGCCCCGTCGCCGCCGAGTGCGCCGGGCTGCTGTACCTCGCCCGCTCGCTGGACGGCAAGCCCATGTGCGGGGTCCTCGACGCCGACGCGCGCATGTCGGAGCGGCTGACCCTCGGTTACCGCGAGGCCGTCGCGGTGTCGGACAGCGCCCTCGCCGTCACCGGCACCCGGCTGCGCGGCCACGAGTTCCACCGCACGGTGATCGAGCCCGGCGCGGGCTCCGCCCCCGCGTGGGGGTTCACGCACCCCGAACGCCGGGTCGAGGGCTTCGTACGGCAGGGCGTGCACGCCAGCTACCTGCACACGCACTGGGCGGCGGAGCCCTCCGTGGCCCTCCGGTTCGCGGAAGCCGCGGCGCGGGCCAGGTGAGTTCAGTCCGCGAGGCCCACCACCAGCCAGATCCCGGCCACTCCGCCCACCGTGCACATCAGCGTGGACAGGGCGGGGTGTTTGTGGTGCGCCTCCGGCAGGATCTCGGCGGCCGCCAGGTACAGCAGGGCTCCGCCGAAGAAGCCGAGGTACGCCCCCAGCGGTTCCTCCGGAAGGGTGAACAGCAAAGTGGACACCGCACCCAGCACCGGGGCCACGGCGTCCGCGAAGAGCATCATCAGGGCCTTGCGGCGGGCGTTCCCGTAGAGCCGGGTGAGCGTGTACGTGTTGAACCCGTCGGCGAAGTCGTGCGTGATGACGGCCAGCGACACGGCCACGCCCATCCCGCCGCCGACCTGGAAGGCAGCGCCCAGTGCCACGCCGTCGGCGAAGCTGTGGCCGACCATCGCCGAGGCCGCCGTCAGCCCGACCTCGGGTACGCGGCCCCCGTTCTCGGCGCCGTGCGCGGCCTGCCGTACCGCCAGCAGGCGTTCCACCACGTGCGCGATCAGGAACCCGGCCACGAAGAGCAGCAGGGCGAGCGGCACGCCGAACACCTTGCGGCCGGCCGCGTGCAGCGACTCCGGCAGCAGGTCGAGGCCCACGACGCCGAGCATCAGCCCGCCGGCCAGGCCCAGCACGAGGTGGCGGCGGTCGGTGACGCGTTGCGCCGTCCACCCGCCCGCCAGGGTCATCAGGAACGCGCCCAGCGCCACGATCACGGCCATGTGCCCCTGAATACCGACTCCTCGCCCCGTACGCACGTGTGCGCGCGGGCGACGGGGCACGAACCATTGACGACTACGGAGGGGGCATGATCCCGGTGGGCGAGTACGCGACGCAGCTGGTGGTCGGGGTCGGCGGACGCGCGGGGGTGTCCGTGGCGGAGGTCTGCGCCCTCGTCGAGGAGACGCTGCGCGGGGCCGGGCTGGCCGCCGGGGCGGTGAAGGCGCTGGCCACGGTGGAGTCGAAGGCGGGCGAGCCGGGGATAGCGGGCGCGGCGGAACGTTTCGGCGTGCCCCTGCTCAGCTATCCCGCCGAGGAGCTGGCCGGCATCCCCGTACCGCATCCCTCCGAGGTGGTGCAGGGCGCCGCCGGGACCTCTTCGGTGGCGGAGGCCGCGGCGCTCGCGGGCGGCGGGGAGCTGCTCGTGCCCAAGCGCCGGTCGGTGGCGGCGACCTGCGCCGTGGCCACGGCGCTCCCGCACGACCTGCGCCATCACGGGGACGCGGAGGTGCGCGGCGACGGCGGCGCGCTGGTCGACCTCGCGGTCAACGTACGGGCGCACACCCCGCCCGACTGGCTCAAGCAGCGCATCGCGGCTTCGCTCGACGGTCTCTCCGCGTACCCCGACGGGCGGTCGGCCCGCGCGGCGGTGGCGGCTCGGCACGGGCTGCCGGCCGACCGGGTGCTGTTGACGGCGGGGGCCGCGGAGGCGTTCGTACTGATCGCGCGGGCCCTGGGCGCCCGGCGGCCGGTGGTGGTGCACCCGCAGTTCACGGAGCCGGAGGCGGCGCTGCGCGACGCGGGGCACACGGTGGAGCGGGTGGTGCTGCGGGCGGCGGACGGGTTCCGGCTGGACCCGGAGGCGGTACCGGAGGACGCGGACCTGGTGATCGTCGGCAATCCGACCAACCCGACGTCGGTCCTGCATCCGGCGGCGGTGCTGACCGCGCTGGCCCGGCCGGGCCGGATCCTGGTCGTGGACGAGGCGTTCATGGACGCGGTCCCGGGCGAGCAGGAGGCGCTGGCCGGGCGGACGGACGTGCCGGGTCTGGTGGTTCTGCGGAGCCTGACCAAGACGTGGGGGCTGGCGGGGCTGCGGATCGGCTACGTGCTGGCCGAGCCTCGGGTGATCGCGAAGCTTGCGGCGGCGCAGCCGCTGTGGCCGGTGTCGACGCCGGCCCTGGTGGCGGCGGAGGCGTGCGTGGCCCCGGCGGCGCTGGCCGAGGCGCAGGACGCGGCCCGGCAGATCGCGGTGGACCGGGCGCATCTGCTGGCGGGGCTCGCGGAGTTCGAGGAGATCGGCGTGTCGGGGGTGGCACAGGGGCCGTTCGTCCTGATCCGGGTGGAGGGCGGAGCGGAGGTCCGCACGCGGCTGCGCGCCCTCGGCTTCGCGGTCCGCCGCGGGGACACCTTCCCGGGGCTGGACTCCTCCTGGCTCCGGCTGGCGGTCCGCGACCGGGCCACGACGGGCCGGCTCCTGCAGGCCCTGGACCACGCCCTGGCGCTGACGGCGCGCTGATCCGGGCTGCGCACCGGCCCGTGGCGGCGCCGCTATCCGGAGGCTCTGGCTCCGTTGGCGGGGCGGGTGGAGGTAGGCGATGATCTCCGCATCAGCAGGGAAGCCCCGGGGGGTCCGGAATGAAGACATCAGCCACGACGGCCGCGGCCGTGGCCGCGGTGGCGGCCATAGCCGGCGGGATCCTCGCCCTGCCGAGCCTGCTCGACCGCGGCAAGGACGCCGCCGAGCAGCGGCTGGGGGCCAAGCCCGGGCAGGGCAAGGCGGGGCAGGGCAAGGCGAGCCCCACCACGCCCGCCGGCGCCAAGCCGTTCACGCTGGTCGCGACCGGCGACATCATCCCGTACCCCTCGATCGTCCAGCGGGCCGCGGACGACGCCCGGGGCAGCGGCGAGAGTCACGACTTCCGGAAGATACTCGCGGGGGTCAAACCCCTGGTGGCCGCCGCCGACCTGGCGATATGCCACCACGAGATACCGTACGGGCGGCCCGGCGGCCCCTACACCGGATACCCCGCCTTCAAGGCCCCGCACCAGCTGGCCGACGCCCTGAAGGACGCCGGGTACGACAGCTGCTCGACCGGCTCGAACCACACCCTGGACGACGGCTACGACGGCCTCGTCCGCACCCTGGAACACCTCGACCGCGTCGGCATCAAGCACGTCGGCTCGGCCCGCAGCGCCGATGAGGCCAAGGCTCCGGCGGTGCTCTCCGCCGGCGGCGCCAAGGTCGCCCAGCTGGACTACACGTACGGCACGAACGGGATCCCGGTCCCGGCCGGCAAGCCCTGGTCCGTCAACCTGATCGACCAGAACCGGATCATCGCCGACGCCCGCGCGGCCCGGGCGGCGGGCGCGAACGTCGTCCTCCTCAGCGTCCACTGGGGCACCGAGTGGCAGACGGCGCCCGACCAGCAGCAGCGGGACCTGGCGCAGGCGCTGACCGCCTCGCGCGGCCCGGACGGGCTCCCCGACATCGATCTGATCATCGGGACGCACAACCACGTGCCGCAGCCCTACGAGAAGATCAACGGCACGTGGGTCGTGTTCGGCATGGGCGACCAGATCGCCAGCTTCTACGAGGCCGACAAGGCGCGCGGCAACATGTCCTCGATCCCGCGCTTCACCTTCACCCCGGCCGCCGCCCACCCCGGCCGCTGGGACGTGACCAAGGCCGAGTACCTCACGCAGTACTCGGACATGAACGGGCCGTTCCGCGTCGTGTGCACCTCCTGCGCCGACACCGGCTCCGGGCTCGGGGCCGCCGCGAAGTCCGCGTACGCCGCCGTCGACAAGCAGGTCGGCGAGGCCGTGCTCTCGCGTGGAGCGGACAAGCAGGGCCTGGAGCGCGCCACCCGCTGAGCGTTCGCGGGGCCGCCTTCCGCAGGGTTACGAGGTGCGGCCGCGCCGGGTCACGACCAGCGCGGCCGCCCCGATGCCGAGCAGGACCAGCGCACCCCCCGCGACGTACGGGGTCGCCGAACCGCCGCCGGTCTCGGCCAGGTCGGCGTTGGTGGTGACGGCACCGGTCCCGGAGGCCACCGCCTGCGTCGTGGTGCCGGGCTCCGCCGAAGGCTCGGGCGCCGGCGCCCCGGCCGGGGATTCGCAGTGCGCCTCGGCGAGCACGACCTCGCCCTCGACCTGGGCCACGTTCAGGTCCAGCGGGTTCACGGACACCTTCAGCCGGAGCGCGGCCGCGGCGGCCGTGGTGGAGGTGGTCTGCGCGCCCGAGAGCTCCAGGCTGACCATGCCCACCTTGGGGATCTCGACCTTGGTCGGGCCGCCCGCCGAGAGGGTGACCTTCTTGCCGAGCACGGTCACCGACCCGAGCACGTTCGCGGCGGCCTCCGGCCTCTTGCCCGCCTCGCACACCGCCTTGGACGTGGCCTTCTCCACCTGGATCAGGGAGAGCGCCGGCAGCCCCGGCACGTGCACCTTGGCGTTGACCAGATTGACCTCCGCCTCGCCGCGGTTCTTGTCCGCGGTGGCCTTGGAGGTGGCCACGTCCGCGCGCAGCACGCTCACCGGCTTCCCTCCCTCGACCCCGTCCAGGGTCACGGCCAGGGCGGTCTTCTGCGCCGTCGCCGGTGCGCTGACCTCGTTGAGGGTGGTCGTCAGCGGCACGTGGACGGTCTTGTCGAGCAGGCCCACGTCGAGTCCGGCGCGCAGGACGACCGCTCCGGCCCTGCCCTCGCCGCCGCCGGTGGAGCCGTTTCCTCCGGTGGCGAAGGCGGGCGGGGCGGT
This sequence comes from Streptomyces sp. NPDC059355, assembly GCF_042752335.1. Lineage (NCBI taxonomy): Bacteria > Bacillati > Actinomycetota > Actinomycetes > Kitasatosporales > Streptomycetaceae > Streptomyces > Streptomyces sp. NPDC059355. The sequence continues at coordinate 66,900 of NZ_JBHYXN010000011.1, forward strand.
GAGCAGGGCGACCGCCCCCGTGGCGATCAGGACGGCTGCGGGCATGCGGAAGGCGTTGCTGTTCAAGGTGGTGGAACCCCCGGGGAGATGGGAGCCGTCGCGCCGCCAATGGGGGACATCGCGCGCCGACGGCCTCTAACCCTGGGAATCTTTACGCACGGAGAGTGAACGGGCGACGACCTGAGGTGAGTTCACCCCAAAGGGTGGTTTCCATGCAGATCTTCGATTAACTGCGCACCACACGGAACGGGAGTTCTTTTCCGCCACACAGTCGTGGGGAAAACGCCGACGCCAGCGCCCCGGGCGGCCATTCACAACGACCACCGGGACACCGGCGTCACGCATGCGTCAACCGCATGCCCACCGAGCGCCGACTCGGCCCTCAGGCCCGGACCTTGCCGTTCACCACGACCCGCCGCGGCTGCGCCAGCGCCCGTACGTCGGCCCGCGGGTCGGTGTCATAGACCACCAGGTCCGCCGGCGCCCCCTCGGACAGGCCGGGCCTGCCGAGCCACTCGCGCGCCGCCCAGGTCGTCGCCGAGAGCGCCTCCAGGGCCGGGATCCCGGCCCGCACCAGCTCCGCGACCTCGGCCGCGACCAGGCCGTGCGGCAGGGAACCCCCCGCGTCGGTGCCGACGTACACGCCGATGCCCGCGTCGTAGGCGGCCCGCACGGTGTCGTACCGGCGCTCGTGCAGCCGCTTCATGTGCGCCGACCAGCGCGGGAACTTGGCCTCGCCGCCCGCCGCCATCTTCGGGAACGTCGCGATGTTCACGAGCGTCGGGACGATCGCCACCCCGCGCTCCGCGAACAGCGGGATGGTGTCCTCCGTGAGCCCGGTGGCGTGTTCGACGCAGTCGATGCCCGCCTCGACGAGGTCGCGCAGCGAGTCCTCCGCGAAGCAGTGCGCGGTGACCCGTGCTCCGAGCCGGTGCGCCTCGGCGATGGCCGCCTCGACCTCGGCGCGCGGCCAGCAGGGGGCGAGGTCCCCGACCTCGCGGTCGATCCAGTCCCCCACCAGCTTCACCCAGCCGTCGCCGCGCCGCGCCTCGCGGCCCACGTACGCGACGAGGTCGGCCGGCTCGATCTCGTGGGCGAAGTTACGGATGTAGCGGCGCGATCGGGCGATGTGCCGGCCGGCCCTGATGATCTTCGGCAGGTCCTCGCGGTCGTCTGTCCAGCGGGTGTCGGAGGGGGATCCGGCGTCGCGGATGAGCAGGGTGCCGGCGTCGCGGTCGGTCAGGGCCTGGCGTTCGGCGGTCTCCGCGTCGACCGGGCCGTGGGCGTCGAGCCCCACGTGGCAGTGCGCGTCGACCAGGCCGGGCAGAGCCCACCCGGACACGGTGGTGATCTCGCGGGCCCCGTGCGGGCGTTCGTACGAGATCCGGCCGCCGACCACCCAGAGCTCATCGCGCGCGTCGTCGGGTCCGACGAGCACACGCCCCTTCACATGCAGCACGTCATCGGTCATGTTCCGCACTGTACGTGCGGTCTCGGTACGCTCGTGCGGGTAGACCCCGGACGCAGCGGACGAAGAGAGAGCACCACCGTGACCCACCCCCTGCTGGACCTCCCGCCGCTCACGGCGGAGCACTTCGCGTCGATCGAGCAGGGGGTCGCGGACCTCCTCTCCACCCGGCAGGACGTGGTGATCACGCAGGGCGAGGCGCTGCTGCCGCTGGAGGGGTGCATCCGCTCGGGGGCGCGGCCCGGTTCGACGGCGCTGAACGTGGTGACCGGCCCCTACGGGACCACCTTCGGCAACTGGCTGCGCGACTGCGGGGCGGGCGTGGTGGACCTGGCGGTGCCGTTCGACACGGCCGTGACGGCCGAGCACGTGGACCGGGCGCTGGCCGAGCACCCGCGGATCGACTTCGTCTCGCTGGTCCACGCGGAGGCGGCGACCGGGAACACCAACCCGGTGGCGGAGATCGGCGAGGTCGTCCGGGCCCACGGGGCGCTGTTCATGCTGGACGCGGTGGCGTCGGTGGGCGCGGAACCGCTGCTGCCGGACGCGTGGGGCGTGGACCTGTGCGTGATCGGCGCCCAGAAGGCGATGGGCGGCCCGGCTGGGGTCTCGGCGGTGTCGGTGTCGGACCGCGCGTGGGCCCGCTTCGCGGAGAACCCGGCCGCCCCGCGCCGCTCGTACCTCTCCCTCCTGGACTGGAAGGAGCGCTGGATCGACGCGGGCCGCACGGCGCTGCCGCACGCCCCGGCACAGCTGGAGATGCTGGCGCTGGAGGCCTGCCTGGACCGGATCGCCACCGAGGGCCTGTCGACGGTGATGGGCCGCCACCGCGCCGCGGCGGCGGCGACCCGCGCCGGGGCGCAGGGCCTGGGCGTCGCCCCGTACGTCGTCCGCCCCGAGGAGGCGGCCCCGGTGGCCACCACGCTCCGCGTGCCGCAGGCCCCGGCGGTGGCGTCCAAGGCCCTGGCCGCCGCCCCCGCGGCCCCCGTGTCGGCGGCCGGGGAGATGATCCGCGTCAACCACTACGGCCGGGCGGCGTCCCTGGACGCGGTCCTCACGTCCCTGACGGCGCTGGCCTCGGCCCTGGGGACGGATCCGGCCGATGCCGTGGCCGCCGCGGAAGCGGCCTGGTCGGAAACCTTGCACTGACCGGACCGCCCCGGGCCGCCCCGGGCCGCAGCCGGGGCCGGAGCCGCAGCCGCAGCCGCGGGCAGCCCGGTCGGATGCGGGGCCTCGTCAGGCCTGCGGGGCCGGGCAGGCGCCGGCCGGGTCGCACGCGTCGGCCGCGGCGGGCTCGGAGACCTCGCGGCCGGCCCAGGCCTGTTCCAGGGCCTGGGTGAAGACCTCGGCGGGCTGGCCGCCGGAGATCCCGTAGCGGCGGTCGAGGACGAAGAACGGCACGGCGTTGGCGCCGAGTTCCGCCGCCTCCTGCTCGTCCGCCCGCACCTCGGCGGCGTAGGCGGTGTCGTCCGCGAGGACCCTACGGGCCTCCGCCTCGTCCAGGCCCGCCTCGACGGCGAGGGCGACCAGCACCTCGGCGTCGAACACCGACCGCTCCTGCGCGAAGTTCGCGCGGTAGGCGAGGTCGAGCAGCTCCTCCTGGCGGCCGCGGGCGGCGGCCAGGTGCAGCAGGCGGTGGATGTCGAAGGTGTTCCCGTGGTCGCGCCCGTCGGTGCGGTACGTCAGCCCCTCGGCCCGTGCGCTCGCGGCGACGTGCTCCTCCATGCCGCGCGCCTCCTCGAGGGTGCGGCCGTACTTCTTGGCGAGCATCTCCAGGACCGGCGCCACCGTGCCCTTGGGGCTGTTCGGGTCGAGCTCGAAGGACCGGAAGACGACCTCCACCTCGTCGCGGTGCGCGAACGCGGCCAGCCCCTTGGTGAACCGGGCCTTGCCTATGTAGCACCAGGGGCAGGCGATGTCGCTCCAGATCTCGACGCGCATGATCCTTTTTCTCTCCTTGTTCCGGGATGGGACGGTTTCGGCTTCAACCACCTGTCCGGGCGTCGCATTCCCCGGTCCCGATGCTGAGCCACAGCGTGAGGTGCGAGCCGGACCGCTCCGCGCCGGCCGGGTCCCGGTGCCAGCCCTGGCGGGCGTAGAAGGCCTGGGCGCGCAGGTTGTGTTCGTAGACCTCCAGGCGGACCCGGCCGACGCCGGCCCGGCGCCACGCGTCGACGCAGGCGGCGTGCAGGGCCGCCCCGGTGCCCCGGCGCCAGTGGACCGGATCCACGTGCAGCTGGGTGAGCGTCGTCTCGCCGTCCGCCGTCCGGAACGCGGCGACCCCCGTGAGCTCCCCGTCCTGCTCCGCGCACAGCACCCCGCCCTCGTCGGCGGCCCGGGCCACCGCCAGCGACCAGCCCTCGCGGGTCCGCGCGACCTCGGCTTCGCCGGCGTACGCGTCCTCGGGGATGCGGCCGCGGTAGTAGGTGGCGCGGGCCCGGGCGTGCAGGGCGGCTATGGCGTCGAGATCTGCGGGGTGCGCGGTTCTGATCATGGGAAAGGAAACGCGCCGGGAGCCATGTCGGTTCCCGGCGCGTCGTGGAGCGAGTGGCGCGGCTACTTCTTCAGCCACGCCGCCATCATCTTCTGGGCGATGGGGGCGGCGAGCTTGCCGCCTCCGATCTCGGAGCGGTCGGTGTCCGAGTTCTCGATCACGATGGCAACCGCGATCTGCTTGCCGCCGAGCTTGCCGTACGAGGTGAACCAGGCGAGCGGCGGCAGGCTGTTGTTCACGCCGCGCTGGGCGGTGCCGGTCTTGCCGCCCACCTCGGCGCCGGTCACCTGCGCGGGCTTGCCGCCGCCCTCGGTGGCGACCGTCCGCATGGCGTCCTGGAGCATCGACGCGGTCTTGGCCTTCATGACCTGCTCGGATTTCGGGTTCTTGAAGCTCTCCAGCACATTGCCGTTCGCGTCGGTGACCTCGGAGACCGAGTGCGGGGCGACGAGCTTGCCGCCGTTCTCGATCGCGGCGGTCACCATCGCCATCTGGAGCGGGGTGGCCTGCACGTCGAACTGGCCGATACCCGTCTGCGCGACCTGGTCGACGGACATCTTGTTCGACGGGTACTTGCTCGCCGGCCGGGCGGCGACGGGGGTCGCGGCCTCGGTGTTGAAGCCGAGCTTCTCGGCCATCGCCCGCATCTTGTCCTGGCCGAGCTGGTGCGCCAGCTCCGCGAAGACGTTGTTGCAGGACAGCCGCAGCGCGGTGCGCGGCGAAACGTTGTTGCAGGCCGCGGAGCCCGCCTCGCTGGGCAGCAGGGTCCGGGTCCCGGGGATCGTGTACGGGTCCGGGGTGCCGGTCGGCGTGTCGATGTTGGTGACCAGCCCGTTCTCGATGGCCGCCGCGAGGGTGACCAGCTTGAAGGTGGAGCCCGGCGCCTGCGGCTTGCGCAGGGCCACGTTCTCCAGGGCCTTGCCCTTGTCCTCGAGCAGCTTCTCCCAGGCCGCCTTGTCGTTGGCGCCGGCGATGCTGCCCGGATCGAAGGAGGGGTTGTTCACGATGGCGAGGATCTCGCCGGTCGCCGGGTCGATGGCGACGGCGGCGCCCTGCTTGCCCTGCAGCGCGTCGTACGCGGCCTGCTGGACGTCCTTGTCGACGGTGGTCAGCACGTTGCCCGGCGAGGCCCGCTTGTTGGTGAGCATGTCCATCACCGTCTTGAGCCGGTCGTCGGACCCGTTGAGGATCTTCTTGTAGACGCCCTCCAGCATGCTCGTGCCGAAGGCCTGGGAGCTGTAGCCGGTGAGCGGCGCGTAGAGCGGGCCGTTGACGTACGTGCGCTTGTAGCCGAAGTCCTTTCCGTCCGTCTTCACCGAGCCGGTGATCGCCTCCCCGCCCACGATGATGTTGCCCAGCGGGTTCTCGTACTGCCCGATGAGGTTCCGCCGGTTGTTCTCGTTGTCTGCGAGGGCCTGGCCTTGGTAGGCCTGCACCCAGGTGACCCGCACCAGAAGGGCCAGCACCAGGAGCAGACAGAAGACCGACGCACGCCTGATCGTTTTGTTCATCCCCCAGAAGGACGCGTCAAGGCTCTCAGGCGTTCCGCTCTGCCCCGATTGTGGCGGGGTTCTCAGTCTTTCTTCATGAAGCCGCCCTCGTAGGCCGCGATCACCGCCTGGGTGCGGTCGCGGGACCCGGTCTTGGAGAGGACCGCGGCGACGTGGGTCTTGACCGTCTGGGGACCGACGCCGAGGCGCTCGCTCATCTCGTGGTTGGACAGCCCGGTGGCCATCAGGCGCAGCACGTCGGCCTCCCGCTCGGTGAGCCGCGCGACCCAGGGGGCGACGGGGCCCCGGCCGCCGGGCGCGTGCGACGAGGCCAGGGCGCGGACGGCCGCCGGGAAGAGCAGGCTGTCACCGCGGGCGACGAGGCGGACCGCGCCGATCAGCTCGTCGGGCCGGGCCCGTTTCAGGAGGAACCCGCAGGCGCCCGCGCGCAGCGCGTCGTAGACGTAGGCGTCGTTCTCGAAGGTGGTGACGACCACGATCCGGGGCGGCTCGGCCATCGTGGCGATGATCTGCTCGGTGGCCCGGATGCCGTCGATCTCGGGCATCCGGACGTCCATCAGCACCACGTCGGGGGCCAGGGAGCGGACCAGCGGGACGGCCTCGGCGCCGCCGGCCGCCTCGCCGACGACCTCCAGATCGGGTTCCGCTTCGAGGATGACCCGCAGGGCGGTGCGGACCATCCGCTCGTCGTCGGCGAGCACGATGCGCAGCGGCGGCGGGCTCTGGGAGGTCATCGCGAGGCTCCGCCGAGCGGGAGGAGGGCGCGCAGCCGCCACAGCCCCTGGTGCGGGCCGGCTTCGAGGCGGCCGCCGAGCAGGGTGGCCCGCTCGGCGGCGCCGTGCAGCCCGCGGCCCCCGGTGGTACGGGGCTGCGGCCTCTCGGCGGGATCCGGCGGATTGGTCATGGTGATCTCCAGTTCACGAGGGGTTCCGTCACGCGTGCCCCGCACGGCGATCCGCAGCTCGACGGGGCCCGCGCCGTGGCGCAGGGCGTTGCTCAGGCCCTCCTGGACGATCCTGTACGCCTCGCGGGAGGCGATCGCCGGGAGCTGCTCCCAGTTCCCGGCCGGTCCGGGGTGCTGGTGGGCGGTGACGGCGGTCCCGGCGGCCCGGGTGCGGGCCAGCAGCCCGTCGAGGTCGGCGGCGAGGGTCGGGGCGGGGGCGGCCTCGGCCCGGACCGAGTCCCCGTCCCGCAGCAGGCCGAGCACGGCGTCGAGCTCGCCCACCGTCCGCCGGGTGGTGTCCTCGATCGCGGCCAGTGCCTCCCGTACGAACGCGGGGTCGCTGTCGAGCACCCGCCGGGCGGCGACCGCCTGGAGGGTGACGGCGCTCAGGGCGTGCCCGACCGCGTCGTGCAGCTCCCGGGCGAGCCGGTTGCGCACGGCCAGGTCGGCGGCCCGCTCCTCGGCCGCGGCCAGCCGGTCCGCCGCCGCCGGCCCGAGCAGTACGGGTGCCATCCGGGCCAGCAGCTCCCCGGCCCCGGCGGCGCACAGGGCCAGCCCGACCAGCATGCCGGTCCCGAGCAGCGGGGCGACGTACGGCGCGGCGTCCGTGCTGAACCAGCCCAGCCCCAGCTCGGCGGTCCGCAGCCTGCTCACGAACGGCAGCGCGATCAGCACCACCGCCATGGGCGGCACCGCGAGGCTGATCCCGCTCAGCAGCGCGCCGACCCCCAGGTGCAGGGTCCACCAGGCCGAGGTCCGCCCCCGCGCCGCCCAGGACCGCGCCGGCCCCGCGGCCAGCCGCTCGCCCGGCACCCCGCACAGGGCCCGTACGGCGCCGGCCGACAGCGGCCGGACCAGCCCGAACACGGCGGTCGCGGCGGCCAGCGGCAGGGACAGCCCGTACGAGGCGAAGGCCAGCGGGCCGGAGCTGAGGAAGCCGCCGCGGCCGGTCCAGACACTGACCACCACCTGGGCGAGGAAGAAGTACGGCATCAGCAGGGCCCCGCCGAGGACCAGGTGCACCCACCGCAGCCGGGCCCGCGCTCCCAGCAGCCGGGACGCCGCCGTCCGCATCACTCCTCGCGGCGAGAGGAGAGGAACCGGGTCAGCACGGCGGCGGCGCATATTCCGGTGATCATCTGACCAGCGTAGATCAACCGGACTGCCGCGGCCGGCGGTTCGCCCCCGTCGAGCTGCGGGCCCAGCGAGGCCACCCACGGCCACAGGCCCCAGCACAGGGCCGCCGCCGAGCCGATCCAGGTGAGGGCCAGCGGCCACCACGCGGCCCGGCTCCCGCCGCGGACCAGCATCAGCGCCCCCGCTGCGGCGGCGAGCGCGCATATCGCGTGGACCCCGGACACCAGGCCCGCGGCCGCCGTGTGCGCGGCCGCCCGCTCCTCCCCCGACCCGGCCGTCCCGCCGAGGGCCCAGTACGCGTGGACGGCCGCGACCACCAGGCCGCCCACCGCCGCGGCTCCCGCCACCACCCCCGTGAGTGGCGGGAGTCCGCGGCCCAGCACGCCCTGCCAGCGCCGGCCCCAGCGCTCCCGCGCATAGGGCACGAACAGCCCGGCCAGGGCGAGTCCTTGGACGGAGAAGCCGGTGTAGACGACGGTGAACACCCAGGGGTCGAGGAAGGGCCGCGCCGCCTCCCCGGCATACGCCGGCCCGCCCTGATCCGCCGCCCGTATGAGGAGTTGGGCCGGGAACGCGACGAGGATCGGGGTGAGCAGCCCGGTGGCGGTGAACGCGGGGACCGTGAGCAGCCGGGGAGGCACCCGCATCCCCCAGGGTCTGGTGAGGACCAGGACGAGCACGACCACGCTCGCGTCCATGGCCAGGGTCACCGCGTTGGCCGCGGTGAGGAACATCCCCGCGTCCAGCAGCGGGCTGCCGTCGGGAATCCCGACCCGGCTCCCCGACAGCCAGGCGGACTTGAGCACGAGATAGGGCACGGTGGCGGCCAGGGCCAGCACCCTCAGCGCCTTGCGTCCGGCCCCCATGTGAACGGCTTGTGCGGTCATGCCCCAACGGTCCCGCGTCCGCCGCCCCGCCACCTCCCCCGCCGGAGGGAACCGCCTCCCCCGCCCGGGGGAGGAACCTCCCCCTCCACCGCCTCACATGCGCCGGGTCGCCACCGACAGCCGGTCCCGCGCCTCGAACAGCGCCGCCTTGATCCGCAGTTCGTGCTCGGCCGTCAGCCGGGCCACCGGCACCGAGCAGCTCACCGCGTCCCGGGCCGGCGTCCGGTACGGCACCGCCACCCCGAAGCAGCGCAGCCCGAGCGTGTTCTCCTCCCGGTCCACCGCGTAGCCCTGCTCCCGTACCAGCGCCAGCTCCTCCACGAGCTGCTCCCGGTCGGTGATCGTGTGCTCGGTGACCGCCTCCAGCCGCCGCGGCAGCAGCGCCCGCACCTCCTCGTCGGAGTGGGTCGCCAGCAGCGCCTTGCCCAGTGCGGTCGAGTGCACGGGCAGTCGCCGCCCGACCCGCGTGAACGGCCGCAGGTAGTGCTGGGAGGTGCGGGTGGCCAGGTAGACCACGCTCGTGCCGTCCATCCGGGCCAGGTGGATGGTCTCGGTGGTGTCGTCGGAGAGCCGGTCCAGGGTGGGCCGGGCCGCGGCGACGACCTCGTCCCCGTCGATGTACGAGCTGCCGACGAGCAGGGCCCGTACGCCGATGCCGTACCGCGTGCCCGTCGCGTCCGTCTCCACCCACCCCAGGTTCACCAGCGTGCGCAGCAGCATGTAGAGGCTGGACTTGGGCAGCGAGAGGTCGTGCTGGATGTCGGCCAGGCTGTGCAGTCCGGGCCGCGCCGCGAAGTGCTCCAGCAACAGCACCGTGCGGACGGCCGATTTGACGGCCGCCGGCGCCCCCGGGCCCCCTGCCTCCGGCGCCCCCGCGCCCTCGGACCCTTCCGATTCCGCGCCGGATCCGCCCGGTTCACCTGTGGTCATTCGCCTTCTTGCCCCTCTTGTCCCTTGTCAACGCGGAAGACCCGGAAATAGAGTCCGGAACGGATGTGATCATCCATCCATCGGAACGGCGTTCAGAATACTGAACGCCACCGCGCGGGTCAGCGAGATCCAGGAGGCAGTGCGCCATGGCAGCAACACCAGTCTGGAGTGTGGACCCCCGCACCGGGAAGCAGCGCGAACAAGTTGCCGTCGAGGCCACGTCCGGCGAAGTGGACGAGGCCGTACGCGCCGCCCACGCGGCCCGCGGTGCGCTCGCCGACCGCACCGCCCGCGCGGCCTTCCTGCGCGCGGCCGCCGAGCTGCTCGACGGGGCCGCGGCCCACGTCATCGAGGCCGCCGACGCCGAGACCGCCCTCGGCCCGGGCAGGCTCACCGGCGAGCTCGCCCGCACCACCGGCCAGCTGCGCGCCTTCGCCGACGCCGTGGACGAGGGCTCCTACCTCGACATCCGCATCGACCGCCCCGACGCCGGCGCCGTCCCGCCGCGCCCCGAGCTGCGCCGCTACAAGGTGCCGCTCGGCGTGGTCGCGGTCTACGCCGCCTCCAACTTCCCGCTCGCGTTCTCCGTCCCCGGCGGGGACACCGCGAGCGCGCTGGCCGCCGGCTGCCCGGTGGTCGTCAAGGCACACCCCGACCATCCGGCCACCTCCGAGCTGTGCGCCTCGCTGCTGCGCCGGGCTGCCGTGGCCGCCGGGCTGCCGGCGGAAGTGGTCGCCGTCGTCCACGGTTTCGACGCGGGTCTGGAGCTGATCCGCCACCCGCTCGTCTCCGCCGCCGGATTCACCGGCTCCATCCGGGGCGGTCGGGCGCTGTTCGACGCGGCCGCCGCCCGGCCCGTGCCCATCCCGTTCCACGGCGAACTCGGCTCCCTCAACCCCGTCGTGGTCACGCCCGCGGCCGCCGCCGAGCGCGCCGAGGAGATCGCCGCCGGGCTCGCGGGCTCGGTTACCCTCGGGGTCGGCCAGTTCTGCGTCAAGCCGGGCCTGGTCCTCGTCCCCGAGGGCGCCGACGGCGACCGGCTCACCGGCGCGCTGACGAAGGCCCTCGGCGAGACCGAGCCGGGCGTCCTGCTCGACCACCGGATGCGGGAGAACTTCGTCTCCGGCGTACGCGAGCGGTCCGCGCTGCCCGGCGTGACCGCGCCCGTCACCCCGGGCTCCGGCGGCGAGCACACCGTCGGTGCGGGATACCTGACCGTGTCCGCCGGGAGCCTGCTGGAGGGCGGGGCGTACGAGGTGCTGCTGGAGGAGTGCTTCGGACCGGTGACCGTGGTCGTGCGGTACGCGGACCAGAGCGAGGCGGGGTCGGTGCTCGGCCGGCTCCCGGGGAACCTGAGCGCCACGCTCCAGCTCTCCGCGGCCGAGGCCGACGGCGGCCCGGGCCCGGCGGCGGAGCTGATCGCGCGGGTCACGGCGCTGGCCGGGCGGGTCCTGGTCAACGGCTGGCCGACCGGGGTCGCGGTGGCCCCCGCCCAGCACCACGGCGGCCCGTACCCGGCGGCGACCTCGCACTCCACTTCGGTGGGCGGGACCGCCATCGAGCGCTGGCTGCGGCCGGTGGTCTACCAGTCGGTGCCCGACCCGTTGCTTCCGGCGGAGCTGCGCGAGGCGAACCCGCTGGGGCTGCCGCGCCGCGTCACGCCCGCGGCTCCGTAATTGCCTTGCCCGCCCCCGCGCCGCGGGGGCAGGCTGCCGGTCATGCCGAGACCTCACGGATTCACGTACGAACAGCGCGCCGACGCGAGCGTGGTCATCACGCACCAGGGGCGGGCCGCGAGCACCCTGCGCGGCGGCCGGGCCGAGAAGTTCCTCGCCGAGGTGGAGTCCGGCGACGCGCAGCTCGTGATGGCCCGCTGGACGGGCGCGTACAAGTTCGGCAACGAGCGCATGGCGAAGAACCACCCCCGCAACAGGCGCTGAAATCTGTCACGAGGGTAAGGGAACGGCAAAGCACCTCCGGTCGTTCTCCGGGCATGACCGCTATGACCCCAGGTTCCAACCTGCCGCTCAACACCGTCCGTGTGACGGTGGACGTGGCTGCCCCGGTGCGGCTCGACGTGTCGGGACTGCTCCTCGCGGCGGACGGCAAGGTGCGCTCCGACGCCGACTTCATCTTCTACAACCAGCCGTCCGGGCCCGGTGTCAGCTACCGGTCCGGCGGCGGGGCGGCGCCGGACTCGATCACCGTGGACACCGGCGCCCTGCCGCCGGGCATCGAGCGGATCGTGGTCACGGCCAGCCCCGACGCCGCCGGTCAGACGTTCCAGGGCATCGAGCCCACCGCCACCGTGCGGCACGCGGAGACCGGTGCGGTGATCGCCTCCTTCACCCCGCCGCAGCTGGGCGCCGAGACCGCGCTCGTGGTCGTCGAGGTCTACCAGCGCGGCGGCGTGTGGAAGGTGCGCGCGGTGGGTCAGGGGTACGCGAACGGCCTCGCCGGGATCGCGACCGACTTCGGGGTCTCCGTGAACGTGGAGCCCACCCCGCCGCCCGCGGCCACCCCTCAGGCCCAGGCCCCGGCCGCGCCCTCCCCTTCCTCCTGGCCGAGCGCCCCGACGACGCCGGCGCCTCCCGCGCCCCCGGCAGCCCCGTCGTTCCCCGCGGCCCCGGCGGCCGCAGCGCCCGCCGCGCCGGCCCCGGCCGCCGTCGGCACCGGGAAGATCAACCTCGACAAGGGCCGGGTCAGCCTCCAGAAGAACCAGACCGTGTCGCTCGTCAAGAACGGCCGCCCGCTGCTCTCCCAGGTGAAGATGGGCCTGGGCTGGGAGCCGGCGTTCCGCGGCCGGGACATCGACCTCGACGCCTCCGTCATCGCGTACGGCCCGCAGCGCAACCACATCGACAGCTGCTACTTCGGCAAGCTGTCCATCCTGAACGGCGCGATCAAGCACTCGGGTGACAACCTCACCGGCGAGGGCGCCGGGGACGACGAGGTGATCGTCGTGGACCTCGGGCGGCTGCCCGCCGAGGCCACCGGCCTCGTCTTCACGGTCAACTCCTTCTCCGGCCAGAAGTTCAGCGAGGTCGCCAAGGCCTACTGCCGCCTGATCGACGCGGCCAGCGGGGAGGAGCTGGTGCGCTTCGACCTCACCGGTGCCGAACCGCAGACCGGGGTCATGATGGCCAAGCTGATTCGCCAGTTCTCGGGCGAATGGGAGATGACGGCCATCGGAGAGTTTGTGAAGTCCCGCACAGTGCGCGGGATGGTCAAGCCCGGCTCTTCGACACTCTGAGCAGGTGAGCGGGCACATGGAGCGACCGTGCCCGCCGGCCGGTGGGCCGAGGTGACGGATTCCACCCTTAATAGGTGGGTGACTGTCGGTGCCCGCCCGTAGCCTTGAAAGCATGTACAGCACACTCCGGCCCGCGGGTCCCGCCCGCCCGTCCGCCGCAGAGGCGAACGAGGCGATACGGCACCTTGTCGAGACGCGGGTGGACGACGAGTGGCCCTCCGAGGCGTACGAGTTCCTCCTGGAGGAATGGGCCGCCGCCAGCCGCGCCGAGATCGCCGCAGCTCAATGAAGGGCCGAGGGCCGCGGCGCCGCCCCGTGAACGGGCGGCGCCGCGGCCCTCGGTCACGAGCTCCGGTCGTCAGTGCGCGCGGCGCCAAGGGCCGGTGATGGCCAGCATGATGCCCGGGTCCTGGATGTTGGCGTACAGCGTGCGCCCGTCCGGCGAGAAGCAGACACCGGTGAACTCGGAGTACTCCGGCTCCTGTGCCGTCCCCATGTTCAGCTCGTTGCGCGCCAGCGGGTACGTGCGCCCCGACTCGGTCGCGCCGAACAGGTGCTGCAGCCCGCTGCCGTCCTCCGCGATGACCAGGCCGCCGTACGGGGAGACCGTGATGTTGTCCGGGCCGTCGAAGGAGCCGTCCTTCGCCGGGTCGGCGTTCACCCCGAGCACCACCGTCAGCCGGATCGTGCGCCGCTTCGGGTCGTAGAACCACACCTGGCCGTCGTGGGCCGCACCCGGGCTCTCCTCACGGGCGTACGAGGAGACGAAGTACGTGCCCCCGTCGGCCCACCACATGCCCTCCAGCTTGCGGGCGCGGGTCACCGCACCCTCCCCGAACTGCTTGCGCACCGACACCGTCCGTGCGTCGCGGTCCGGGACGGGCACCCAGTCGACCCCGTAGACGGTGCCGATCTTCGTCGCGCGCGAGAGGTCGTCGACGAACCGGCCCGCGCTGTCGAAGCACTTGGCGGCGGCGAGCACGCCCGCGTCCGCGGCGAGGGTACGGAGCTTGCCGCGCCCGTGCCGGAAGCCGCTCGGCGGGGTCCAGCGGTAGAGCAGCCCGTTGGGGCCGGAGGCGTCCTCGGTCAGGTAGGCGTGGCCCTGGCGCGGGTCGATGACCACGGCCTCGTGGGCGTACCGGCCGAAGGCCTTGACCGGCTTCGGCTCGCGGTTGGCGCGCCGGTCGTGCGGGTCGACCTCGAACACGTACCCGTGGTCCTTGGTCATGCCGTTCTTGCCGGCGAGGTCCTCGGTCTCCTCACAGGTCAGCCAGGTGTCCCAGGGGGTGGCGCCGCCCGCGCAGTTGGTGGACGTACCGGCGACGCCCACCCATTCGGCCACCTCGCCGCCGCGCCGGACCTCGACGACCGTGCAGCCGCCGGCCGCCGCCGGGTCGTAGACGAGGCCCTCGGTGAGCGGGACGGGGTGCGCCCAGCCCGCCCGCTTGCCCTTCAGTTCGTGGTTGTTGACGAGGAGGGTGACCCCGCGGTGCCCCTCGAAGGCGGCCGTCCCGTCGTGGTTGGACGGGGTGGACTCGCCCGAGTCGAGGGTGGTGACCCCGCTGTGGGTGATCACGCGGTAGCTGAATCCGGCGGGGAGGGCGAGCAGTCCGGCCGGGTCCGCGAGGAGCGGGCCGTAGCCGGGCTCGCAGGGCCGGCCGTGCTCGTCGCGCAGGGTGCTGTCGTCGGCCGCCAGCGCTCCCGGGGCGGTCGCGAGCGCGCCGACCGTCCCGGTGAGCGCGACGCCCGCGCCGGCGATGACGGTGCGGGCGGTGAAGTCTCTACGGCTGAGCGGCATCGGGTCTCCAGGGGTGGGGAGGTGGTGCGCCTGTCGTGCGGTCGTCGGCGCACACGCTCTCGCCCGCACGTGAACGGCGGCTGAATTACCCGCGAAGCGGAGCCGATCCCTTGCCGGTGGCCGCAATGGCCGACTCCGGCTCAGGAACGGCGCGTTCCGGCCGCCGGCCACCCCCTGCCCCAGCTGCCGCTTCCGTACCCGGGATTCCCGCGTCAGGCCTGGCGCGAACGGGCCTTGAAGGCGGCCTTGCGGGCCTCCTTGGCGGCCTTCTTGTCCGGGTGCATCCGGCCCATCGCCTCCAGCACGTACGCCGTCGCCGGGTGCTCCACCCGCCACGCCTGGTCGAAGAACCCCGTGTGGTGCTCGGTCAGCGACTGCATCAGCAGCGGCAGTTCCTCCGTCTCCCCGTCCGCCGCGAGCTGCGCCGCGATCGTGTCGACGGTCAGCCAGAACACCATGGCCTCGTCCGGCGCCGGTACGTCGGCCGCCCCGCGCTCCGAGAGCCAGACCCGGGCCAGCCCGCCGAGCTCGGCGTCGTCCAGCACCGCGCGGACCGCCGGCTCGGCCTCGGGACCGGCCGGGGCGAGGGCCTGCTGGCAGCGCAGCCGCCGCAGCGGACCGCCCTCGTCGGCGCCGCGGGCCGCGGCCAGCAGTTCGGCGACCGCGCCCCGCAGTTCACGGCCGGCCAGCCACTGCTCGATCTCGGCCTGGGCCGCGTCCTCGGAGTATCCGGAGACCGCGTCGAGGAGGGCGTCGGCGCCCTTGTCGGCCAGTTCGCCGACGGCGGGGGCGGTGACCCCGGCCTCCAGCATGCGGGCCCGGATCCCGTACAGGCCCAGCGGGGTCAGCCGTACCAGCCCGTACCGGGAGACGTCCTCGTCGTCGACCTCGCCGGGGGACGAACCGGCGCCCGGGCCGCCGGCCGAGCCGGCGGCGGCGAACTCCTCGTCGTCCGCCTCCGCCATCAGGGCCTCGTCCACGGGCCGGAACTCGACGAGCCCGATCGGCTCCAGCTGCCGGAACTGGTCGTCGAGGCGCATCATCGCGTCCGAGACCTGCTCCAGCACGGCGTCGGTCGGCTCGCCCATGTCCTCGGGGATGACCATCGAGGCGGCGAGCACCGGAAGCGGAATCGGCCCGTCCGAAGCGCCGTGCCCGGAGACGGTGAGCAGGTAGAGGTTGGCGAGGACCCCGTCGAGGAAGTCCGCCTCGCGGCTCGGGTTCCAGTCCAGCCGGCCGAAGTCGATCTCACCGCCCGCGTCCAACGCGTCGACGAGGTCGTCCAGATCGGGCACGGCCGCATCCGCGAGGACGGTGTCCAGGGCCGCCAGCCACAGGTCGAGCACCTCTGCGGGTGCGCCGCCGGTCACCAGCGCCAGGTCCTCACCGGGTGCGGCGGTGCCGGACTCCTCGTCGCCGTCCTCCTCCGGCTCGGCCACGTCCACGAGGCCGGTGTCCACGGCCACCCGCCAGGCCTGGCTCGCCAGCACCGGGCCTTCCTCGTCGGCGGGGTCGAGGCCCAGTACGGCCGCGGCCTCGGGCAGCTGAGCTGAGGCGAGTTCGCCGCCGATGTCCACGCGGGTGTGCGGCCCGGCCCAGCGGGCCAGCCGTACGGCCCGGGCGAACAGCGGGGCGACGAGGGCCTCGCGGGCCAGTTCCGCATCGGAGGGCAGCCGTACCGGCGGCAGCGTGGGGTGCGGCTCTGCGGACATGGGGCGGTCTCCTCGCGAACGCGGTGGGGCGATGGGGCACGGCCCCGCGGGGCGGCCGTCCGGCGCACCAGCGTAGACGCATATCGGGCGCGCCCGGGGGGCCATCTCCTTTGGTTCATCCCACAGTCAGCTGCCGTATCCCCTGGAGGCCTTGACAACTTCCCTGGTCACACAGGAAATTGACGCGCGTAGATCTATGGGGAATCTCCGGGATTCCTGCGGACCTCCCGTGGCCCGACCGCGGGGGCCTCCGCACGAATCCCGCCAAACGCACGCAACACCCCTTCGCTTTCGTCTTCCACACACCGGAGTTCTTGACCATGCGCTCCTCGCACCCCCGTTCCGCCGCCGTCTCGGCACTCGTCGCCACCGCCCTGGCCACCGGCCTGCTCGCGGGCACCGCCGACGCAGCCGAAGGCTCCGCGTCCGCCGAGCCGATACGCATCCACGACATCCAGGGCACCACCCGCATATCGCCGCTCAACGGCAAGCAGGTCGCCGATGTCGCCGGCATCGTGACGGGCGTGCGCACGTACGGCTCGCGCGGCTTCTGGATGCAGGACCCGGACGCCGACGACAACGACGCGACCAGCGAGGGCGTCTTCGTCTTCACCAGCTCCGTCCCGACCGTCGCCGTCGGCGACGCGGTCAAGGTCTCCGGCCTGGTCGGCGAGTACATCCCCGGCGGCGTCTCCTCCGGCAACCAGTCGGTCACCCAGATCTCCAAGCCGGCCGTGACCGTGCTCTCCTCGGGCAACGCGCTGCCCGAGGCCACCGCGATCAACGAGTACAACGTGCCCGCCGAGTACGCCCCGGCGGGCGACCCGGCCGCCGCCGGCAGCATCAACGGCCTGACCCTGGACCCCTCGCGCTACGCCCTGGACTTCTACGAGTCCCTCGAGGGCATGAACGTGAAGATCGGCACCTCGCGCGTGGTCGGCGCCACCGACCCGCACTCGGAGCTGTGGGTCACGGTGAAGGGCTGGGAGAACACCGCCAAGCGCGGCGGCACGCTCTACGGCTCGTACGAGTCCCAGAACACCGGCCGCCTGCAGATCCAGCAGCTCGCGCCGCTCGCGCAGCAGCCCTTCCCGGTGGCCAACGTCGGCGACAAGCTGACCGGCACCACCGAGGGCCCGCTGGACTTCAACCAGTTCGGCGGCTACACCCTGGTGGCCCGTGCCCTCGGCACCGTCAAGGCGGGCACCCTGGCCCCCGAGAAGACCAAGGCGCAGGCAGCGAACGAGCTCGCGGTGGCCACGTACAACGTGGAGAACCTCGACCCGAGCGACCCGCAGGAGAAGTTCGACAACCTGGCGAAGGCGGTCGTCGCGAACCTCGCCTCGCCCGACATCCTGGCCTTGGAGGAGATCCAGGACGACAACGGCGCCAAGAACGACGGCACCGTCTCGGCGGAGCAGACGCTGACGAAGTTCACCGCGGCGATCGCGGCGGCCGGCGGCCCGGCGTACCAGTGGCGCACCATCAGCCCGGAGAACAACAAGGACGGTGGCGAGCCCGGCGGCAACATCCGCCAGGTGTTCCTCTTCAACCCGGCCCGCGTCTCCTTCACGGACCGCGCGGCGGGCGACTCGGTGACCCCGACCGCCGTGACGCAGGTGGACGGCAAGGCCGCCCTGACCCACTCCCCCGGCCGGATCGACCCGGCGAACCCGGCGTGGGCCGACAGCCGCAAGCCGCTGGCCGGCGAGTTCGTGTTCAAGGGCAAGACGGTCTTCGTGATCGCCAACCACTTCGGCTCCAAGGGCGGCGACGAGGGCCTGACCTCGGTCCACCAGCCGCCGGTGCGCTCCTCGGAGGCCAAGCGGCTGCTCCAGGCGCAGGCCGTGAACGGTTTCGTCAAGCAGCTCCTGGCGGCGGACAAGAACGCGAGCGTCCTCGCCGTCGGCGACATCAACGACTTCGAGTTCTCGGCGACCGCGCAGGCGCTGGAGGACGGCGGGGCGCTGTACTCGGCGATCAAGTCGCTGCCGAAGGCGGAGCGCTACTCGTACGTGTACCAGGGCAACGCGCAGGTGCTGGACCAGATCCTGACCAGCCCGGCCATCAAGAACTTCACGTACGACAGCGTGCACATCAACGCGGAGTTCTCGGCGCAGAACAGCGACCACGACCCGCAGGTGCTCCGCTTCCGCCCGTAACGGCGACGCGCCACTGACCGGCAGGGCCCCCGGACGCCGTCCGGTCCGGGGGCCCTGCCACACTTCCGGCCGTGATCTTCCGCACTGCCACCCGTGAGGACCTGCCCGTCGTACTGGCCCTGCCGGCGGACGCCGGCGAGGAGCGGGCCGAGGTCACCGAGGCGCAGGAGCGGGCCTTCTGATGCGGCTGGCGGTCGAGCGGGCGCGGCTGCGGCCTGGTGCAGCTGACCGGCAACAAGCGGCGGGCGGACGCCCACCGGTTCTACGAGCGGCTCGGCTTCGCGCGCAGCCACGAGGGCTTCAAGCTGAGCCTGGCGGCGCACTGAGCGCGGGCGCCATAGGACACCTGGGGAGAAGTCGGGACTTTCGCCCCTGGCGTGACGCTCGCCACATCACCACCCATTCGACCCGAGTTGTGGTGTTGAGTGGCCCCACGCTCGACCATGTCCCCCCGTATCCCCCGGAGGACCGCGTGTTCCCCTCCATCTCCCCCGCCCAGGAAATCGGCCTGGCCGTCCTGCTCGTGGCCGCCCTCGTGTGGGTGCTCGGCCTCGGGCACATGCTGTGGGACTCCCGCTTCCACCAGCCGGAGCCAGGCACGTACGAGGGCGTCGCGGTCATCCCGGCCCAGCGCAGCGCCGCCATGCACCCGATGGAGTCGGTCGAGCTGACCGAGGCGGAAGAAGAGGCCTTCGCCGGCCTGATCCGCACCATCCCCCTCCGCTGAACCGCCACGTCCCCCCGCGCTCGGGGCGGGAGGACGTTGACGGGACCGGGAGAAACACGACGCCCTCACCACCCCTTGCCGGGGAGATGAGGGCGTCGTGGCCGTTCCGGGGCCGGCTGGGGGCCGGGGATCAGTTGTGGGAGTGGAGGACCTCGTTCAGGCCGCCCCAGACCGCGTTGTTCGGGCGGGCTTCGACCGTGCCCGTGACCGAGTTGCGGCGGAAGAGGATGTTGCTCGCGCCCGAGAGCTCCAGGGCCTTGACGATCTGGCCGTCCGGGAGCGTGACGCGGGTGCCCGCGGTCACGTACAGGCCGGCCTCGACGATGCACTCGTCGCCCAGCGCGATGCCCACGCCCGCCTCGGCGCCGATCAGGCAGCGCTCGCCGATCGAGATGATCTGCTTGCCGCCGCCCGAGAGGGTGCCCATCGTGGAGGCGCCGCCGCCGATGTCGGAGCCGTCGCCGACCACGACGCCGGCCGAGATGCGGCCCTCGACCATGGAGGTGCCGAGGGTCCCGGCGTTGAAGTTGACGAAGCCCTCGTGCATGACGGTGGTGCCCTCGGCGAGGTGCGCGCCCAGGCGGACCCGGTCCGCGTCGGCGATGCGCACGCCCTTGGGGGCGACGTAGTCCGTCATCCGCGGGAACTTGTCGATCGAGGTGACCTGGAGGTACAGGCCCTCGGCGCGGGCGTTCAGCCGTACGGCCTCCACCTGGTCCACGGCGACCGGGCCCAGCGAGGTCCAGGCGACGTTGGCCAGCAGGCCGAAGACGCCGTCCAGGCTCTGGCCGTGCGGCTTGACCAGGCGGTGGCTGAGCAGGTGCAGGCGCAGGTACGCGTCGTGCGCGTCGAGCGGCTTGTCCTCCAGGGAGGAGATCACGGTGCGGACGGCTACGACCTCGACGTCACGGACCGCGTCCAGGCGGATCGCCTTGGCCGCGGCGGCGCCCAGCAGCTGCACGGCCTGATCGGCGGTGAGGCGCTCGGTGCCGGCCGGGCCGGGCTCGGCGACCAGCTCGGGGGCGGGGAACCAGGTGTCGAGGACGGTGCCGTCGGAGGCGATGGTGGCAAGTCCGGCGGCGACGGCGCCGGTGGTACGCGTAGCAGTCATGCCCGAAACCTAACCGGCGGCGGCCCGAGGTCGCGAACCGGTCTCATGTGCCGGTCGCGCCGCGTGTCGCGCCGCGCCCGCCGCCTTCCGCCGCCCCTCGCGCCGTGACACGTACAGCACCGCCCCGCCCGCGCATGCCGCCAGCGCCGCACACAGCGGCCACAGCAGCCCGGGCGCGGCCGCGTACAGGGCTCCGCCCAGCGGAGGCCCGAGGACGACCCCGCTGACCGAGACCCCCGCGTACAGGCTCTGGAACCGCCCGACGGCGTGCTCGGGCGCCTGGTCGGCGACGTACGCGGTCGCGGTGGTCTTGTACAGGATCTCGCCGAGGCTGAGCAGCACCATCATCGCCACGGCACTGGCGAGCCCCGCTCCGGCCGACAGCGCCGCGTACCCGGCCCCGACGAACACGATGCCGGTGGCGATGACGGGGAGCGGCGGCCGTGCGCGCAGCGCGACGGCGGCCGGGAGCTCCAGCAGCAGGATGACGCCCCCGTTGAGGGCGATCACGAAGCCGAAGGCCCGGGTGTCGAGCCCGTGGTCGGCGAGGAAGACGGGGAAGGCGGAGTACTGCTGGCGGTAGACGAGGTCGGTCACCAGGATCGCGCCGAGCAGCACGAGTACGGCGGGCCGTGCCCGCAGCTCCTCCCACACGCCGCGGCCCAGACCCCCGTCCGGGGCCGCGGCGGGACGGGAGGCGTTGCGGGAGGCCCCGCGGGCCGGGACGACCCGCGCGGTCCAGGCGGCGAAGAACAGGGTCCCGAGGCCGTCGGCGACGAAGAGCCAGTCGTACGAGAGCCCGGTCGCGAGCAGGGCCCCCAGCGGCGGGCCGAGGGTGAAGCCGCCGTTGGAGACGCAGCGGACGACGGCGAAGGCCTGCCGGCGGGCCCCCTCGGGGACGGTCACGGCGACCAGCGCGGAGTTCGCCGCCCGGACCACGCCGGAGGCGTACTGGGCGAGCGGCAGGGCCGCGTAGAGCCCGGCGGTGGGCAGCAGCGGGAAGGACATCAGGGCGAGGCCGCCGGCGAGGGAGGCGGCGAGCAGCACGCGGCGGTGGCCGAAGCGGTCCCCGTACCAGCCGCCGGTGAAGTTCCCGGCGACCAGGCCGATGCCGCCGATGCCGGTGACCAGCCCCGCCTGGGCGGCTCCGAGGCCGCGCGGGCCGGTCAGGTACAGGAACACGAAGACGAAGGTGAAGCTGACGACGGCGTTGACGAACACCCCGGCCGCCAGCAGCCACACCACTCGGGGCACGTCCTTGAAGCCCTGCGCCATTCCCATGTCCGCCCCCGAACCGTAGTTAGTTCCTTTTGGGAACGGACTATGTCAGCATGACAGCCTTGGGTCAACGGACAAAGGAGTGCCCATGGCCCAGCGCACGCACCTCGACGACGCGGACTGCGCCATCGCCCAGGCCCTCGACGTGGTGGGCGACTGGTGGACGCTGCTGATCGTGCGCGACGCCGCGCGCGGCGTGCACCGCTTCGACGCGTTCCAGCGCGAGCTGGGGGTGTCCCGGAAGGTGCTGGCCGAGCGGCTGAAACTGCTGGTCGAAGCCGGGGTGCTGACGCGCGAGCCGTACCAGGAACGCCCGGTGCGGCACGACTACCGGCTGACCCCGCGCGGGCGGGGACTGCTGCCGGTCCTGGTGGCCCTCCAGGACTGGGGAGACACCTGGGTCCTGGGGGAAGGCGAGATGACGGCGACGACGGAGGAGTCCTCGCGGGAGGCCGAGCGGGTGCACGCGCTGCGCGGCACGCGGCTGCCGGAGCTGGTGCTGCCGGACCGGTTCGGGGAGGTGCGGGATCCGGTGGCGGACACGCCGTTCACGGTCCTGTACTGCTTCCCCGGCGCGTACGCCCGGGCGGAGTCCTACCCTCCGGGATGGGCGGGGATCCCGGGGGCCAAGGGCTGCACGTTCGAGTCGTGCACGTACCGGGACCAGCTGGCGGAGTTCGCGGCGGCCGGGGCGACGGTGCACGGGGTGTCCACCCAGCGGCCCGATGAGCAGCGGGAGTTCGCGGAGGCGGAGGGGCTGCGGTTCCCGCTGCTCTCGGACGCGGAACTGACGCTGACGGCGGCGCTGCGGCTGCCGACGTTCCGGGCGGCGGGGGTGAGCCGGCTGAAGCGGCTGACCCTGGTGGTGGACCGGGAGCGCGTGGTGCGCGAGGTGTTCTATCCGATCCGGGACATCGAGGCCGGCGTGGCGGCGGCGCTGAGCGCCGTCCGCGACGCCGGCTGACCCCGTCGGCGGGGCCGGGATCCGCGGGACCGGATCCACCGGGCCGGATCCACCGGGCCGGATTCATTGAGCCGGATCCGCTGGGCCGGCCCCGCGGGAGCGTCAGTTCAGGGTGAACCAGGCCGCGCGGGACTTCTTCCACTCCGCGTGCGCCAGGTCCTTGGCCTCGATGCCGTCCCCGTACAGGTCGGCCGAGCCGCTGTCCGTGATCAGCTGGACCCGCGCGCCCGGAACTGACAGGTCCGGTACGTCCACGACGGCCTCCCAGCCGCCCGGGTCCGTCGTCGGCAGGTCGGCCCGCTTCACCGGGGCGTGGCCGGCGACGCCGTCCCACTGGTAGAGCGCGTACGGGTCCGAGTTGTCGTCCGCGGCCCAGGAGCCGGCCAGGATCAGGTACTGGTTCGCCGCGTTCTTGCGGATGTCGCGGATCGCGAGGCCGCCGAGGTCGAGCTCGATGCCCGCCCCGAAGGTGGCCTTGGCCCCGCTGGAGAGCACCTGGTCGAAGTTGGTCACCGGCACGACCAGCGCCTTGCCGCCCGGCACCGCCGGGGCCAGCGGGGCCCGGAAGCCCAGGTAGGCGGTGGTGGTCGAGCCGGGCGCGAACTCCAGACCCTCCACGTTGAACCCGTCGATCTGCTTGGGCGCCTCGCCCGCGGCCGTGCCGGCCGCGAAGCCGTAGCGGTTCCCGTTCGCCTTGTCCCAGGCCACCAGGTCGTCGCGGAGCTTCTTGTACGAGCGCCCGTACGCGAGCTGCACGGCCGATCCGGAGCCGCTCACCGTGGTGGTGAACACCGTGTTCCGCGGCGCCTTGTACTCGCCGTCCTTGTTGTTGCCGAGCGAGCCCGTCCAGTAGATGGTGTTCCCGATCAGGGTCGCCCCCTCGATGTCCACCTCCTTGGTGACGCCGAGCTGCGAGCTGAAGTCCCAGGTGCGGACCGGGGCCGCCGAGCGGGAACGGTCGTACAGGCGCAGCACGTTGCTCTCGTCGTCGGCGACGACGGTGTAGCCGCCGCCGACGTCCACGGCGGCCGAGGAGTCGGAGGCACCGGTGAAGTAACGGGCGTCGGCCGGGTTCTGCACGGCGGCGGAGGCTGCGTACGACAGGGTCTTGGTGGCGCTCTTGCCGCCCAGCCCCGTCACCTTGACGGTGAGGTTGGTGTAGCCGCGGCCGCGCGCGGCGACGGCGAGGCTGCGCACCGCCCCGGTCCCGGTGACGGTCACGTCGCCGGTCCCGGCGACCGAGGCCTTGCTCGACGCGGACGCGCTGACCGTCAGCGCGGACGCGTCGGCGCCGCTCTGCCCCACGGTCACGTCGACCACGGGGTCCCCGGACGCGCCGACGGCGCCGGACAGGTACGCGGCGGACAGGCTGATCGTCGGCGTCCCGTACGTCACCGCCTGTGCGGGCACGACCGTGACCGTCCCGGCGACGACCAGCGCCGCGATCCCTGCGATGCCAAGCTGCTTCTTCATCGGTGTCCGTCCCCAAGGGTCGAGCCGGGCGCGAACCGCGTCACGCCGTGACGGCCGTCGAGCAGGTTCGGCCACCGTGGCCAACACCCGGTGCACGTCAATCGTCCGCCGGAAGAACTCACAGGGCCCGTCGGGAGCGCGCCGGACACCGCCCCACCTGCTCCGGAGCACGCGAAAGGCCCCCGGCACAGTGCCGGGGGCCCTCCGTGAAGCGGTGGGTCAGACGCTCAGCCGCTCAGACGTTGAAGCCGAGCGCGCGCAGCTGCTCGCGGCCGTCGTCCGTGATCTTGTCCGGGCCCCACGGCGGCATCCAGACCCAGTTGATCCGGAGCTCGCTCACGATGCCGTCCGTCGCCGACTTCGCCTGGTCCTCGATGACGTCCGTCAGCGGGCAGGCCGCCGAGGTCAGCGTCATGTCGAGGGTGGCGATGTTCGCGTCGTCGATGTGGATGCCGTAGATCAGGCCCAGGTTGACGACGTCGATGCCCAGCTCGGGGTCGACCACGTCGTAGAGGGCCTCGCGGACCTCTTCCTCGGTGGCGGGCTTGATCGACGCCTCGGCGGGCGTCGCGTTCTCGGTCATGCCGTCTTCCTCTCCGCGGCGTCGCCCAGTGCCTGGGCGGTCGCGTCCTTCCAGGCCATCCAGCTCAGCAGAGCACACTTCACGCGAGCCGGGTACTTGGAGACGCCGACGAACGCGACCGCGTCCTCCAGCACCTCCTCCATGGCCTCGTCGGGCTCGATCTTGCCCTTCGACTGCATCATCTCCAGGAACACGCCCTGGATCTTCTGCGCCTCGGCCAGCTCCTTGCCGACGAGCAGCTCGTTCAGCACGGACGCGCTGGCCTGGCTGATGGAGCAGCCCTGGCCCTCGTACGAGACGTCGGTGAGAGTCTCGCCGTCGTACTTCACGCGCAGCGTGATCTCGTCGCCGCACGTCGGGTTGACGTGGTGCACCTCGGCGTCGCCGTCGCGCAGGCCACGCCCGTGCGGGTGCTTGTAGTGGTCCAGGATCAGTTCCTGGTACATCGAATCCAGCTTCACTGCGTCGTCCTCGTCGCCCTCGTCAGCCGAAGAAGTTCCGTACGTGCTCCAGCCCGTCGATCAGCGCGTCGACATCGGCCGGAGAGGAGTACAGGTAGAAAGACGCTCGCGTGGTCGCGGGAATTCCGTAGCGCAGGCAGACCGGGCGCGCGCAGTGGTGTCCCACGCGGACCGCGATGCCCTGCTCGTCCAGGACCTGGCCGACGTCGTGGGGGTGGATGTCACCGAGCGTGAAGGAGATCGCGGCGCCGCGGTCCTCGGCCGTGGTGGGGCCGATGATCCGCAGGTCGGGGACCTCCAGGAGGCGCTTCACCGCGTACTCGGTGATCGCGTGCTCGTGCGCGGCGATCTTGTCCATGCCGATCGCGGTGAGGTAGTCCACGGCCGCGCCGAGGCCGACGGCCTGGGCGATCGGGGGCGTACCCGCCTCGAACTTGTGGGGCGCCGGGGCGTACGTCGAGGCGTGCATCGACACGGTCTCGATCATCTCGCCGCCACCGAGGAACGGGGGCAGGTCCTCCAGGAGCTCCTGGCGGCCCCAGAGCACGCCGATGCCGGTCGGGCCGCACATCTTGTGGCCGGTGAAGGCCACGAAGTCGGCGCCGAGCGCCTGCACGTCGAGCGGCATGTGCGGAGCGGCCTGCGAGGCGTCGATCAGCACCAGCGCGCCGACCTCCTGCGCGCGCCGGACGATCGCCTCGACCGGGTTGATCGTGCCCATGATGTTGGAGACCAGCGTGAAGGAGACGATCTTCGTCTTCTCCGTGATGACCTCTTCGATGTTGGACAGGTCGAGCCGGCCGTCGTCGGTGAGGCCGAACCACTTCAGCTTCGCGCCGGTGCGCTGCGAGAGCAGCTGCCACGGGACGATGTTGGAGTGGTGTTCCATCTCCGTGATGGCGATCTCGGTCTCGCGGTCGACCCGGTAGGGCTCGTCCGCCCAGCCGAGCATGTTCGCGACCAGGTTGAGCGACTCCGAGGCGTTCTTGGTGAAGATCACCTCGTCGCGGCTCGGCGCGTTGATGAAGGCGGCGACCTTGTCGCGGGCGCCCTCGTACAGCGCCGTGGCCTCCTCGGCGAGCACGTGCACGCCGCGGTGGACGTTGGCGTTGTGCTGCTCGTAGTACTCGTTCAGCGCGTCGAGCACCTGGCGCGGCTTCTGCGAGGTCGCCGCGTTGTCCAGGTAAACGATCTTCTTCCCGTCGTGGACCACACGATCCAGAAGGGGGAAGTCCTTGCGGATCGCCTCGATGTCGAGGAGGCCAGGCAGCTGTGTCACGCGGTTGCGCCACCCTTCACGTACTTGTCGTAGCCCTCGGCCTCCAGCTGGTCCGCCAGCTCGGCGCCACCGGACTCGGCAATGCGGCCGTTCGCGAACACGTGCACGAAGTCGGGCTTGATGTAGCGCAGGATGCGCGTGTAGTGGGTGATCAGCAGGGTGCCGACGTCACCGGTCTCGCGGACGCGGTTGACGCCCTCGGAGACGATGCGCAGGGCGTCGACGTCGAGGCCGGAGTCGGTCTCGTCGAGGATCGCGATCTTCGGCTTGAGGAGCTCCAGCTGCAGGATCTCGTGGCGCTTCTTCTCACCGCCGGAGAAGCCCTCGTTGACGTTGCGCTCGGCGAAGGCCGGGTCCATCTGGAGCTGCTCCATCGCGGACTTGACCTCCTTCACCCAGGTGCGCAGCTTCGGGGCCTCGCCGCGGATGGCGGTGGCCGACGTGCGCAGGAAGTTGGAGACCGAGACGCCGGGGACCTCGACCGGGTACTGCATGGCGAGGAAGACGCCGGCGCGGGCGCGCTCGTCGACGGACATCTCCAGGACGTCTTCGCCGTCGAGGGTCACGGTGCCACCGGTGATGGTGTACTTCGGGTGACCGGCGAGCGAGTACGCCAGCGTGGACTTGCCGGAGCCGTTCGGACCCATGATGGCGTGCGTCTCGCCGGCCTTGACGGTGAGGTCGACACCCTTGAGGATCTCGCGGGCGCCGTTCTCGGCCTCGACGGAGACGTGCAGGTCGTGGATTTCAAGCGTTGCCATGGATACCTCAGGACTCCTGGGTGAGGGAGACGAGCACGTCGCCCCCTTCGATCTTTACGGGGTATACGGGAACCGGGCGGGTCGCGGGCAGACCGGACGGCTTGCCGGTGCGCAGGTCGAACGAGGACCCGTGCAGCCAGCACTCGATCATGCAGTCCTCGACCTCGCCCTCCGAGAGCGAGACGTTCGCGTGCGAGCAGATGTCGTTGATCGCGAACACCTCCCCCTCGGTGGAGACGATGGACACCGGCGTGCCGTCGAGTTCCACCCGCTTCGGGGTGTTCTCCTCCAGCTCGCTCAGCGCACAGGCCTTGACGTAGGTCATCAGACGGACGCCTCGAGCTCGGTCTCGATCTTGGCGAGCAGGCGCTCCTCGATGTCGTCGACACCGATCTGCTGGACGAGCTCGGCGAAGAAGCCGCGCACGACCAGGCGCCGGGCCTCGTCGGCCGGGATGCCGCGGGCCTGGAGGTAGAAGAGCTGCTCGTCGTCGAAGCGGCCGGTGGCGGAAGCGTGGCCGGCGCCGACGATCTCGCCGGTCTCGATCTCCAGGTTCGGCACCGAGTCGACCCGCGCGCCGTCCGTCAGGACGAGGTTGCGGTTCATCTCGTAGGTGTCGGTGCCCTCGGCGCTCTTCTCGATGAGGACGTCGCCGATCCAGACGGCGTGCGCGCCCTCGCCCTGCAGGGCGCCCTTGTAGACCACGTGCGACTTGCAGTGCGGGGCGTCGTGCGTGACCAGGAGGCGGTGCTCCTGGTGCTGGTCGGCGTCCGTGAAGTACAGGCCGAGGAGCTCGGCCTCGCCGCCGGGGCCCGCGTAGCTGATCCGCGGGTGCAGGCGTACGAGGTCGCCGCCGAAGGTGACCACGATCGACTTGAAGGTCGCGTCGCGGCCGATCAGCGTGTTGTGCTGGGAGCAGTGGACGGCGGTGTCGTCCCAGTCCTGCACGGAGACGACGGTGAGCTTCGCTCCGTCGCCGACGAGGAAGTCGACGTTGGCGGCGCGCACGCCGTCACCGGTGTGGTCGATGACGATGACGGCCTCGGCGAAGGCCTGCACGTCGAAGACGGTGTGGCCGAAGGTCGTGCCGCCCTCGCCGTGCAGCGAGACGCGCACCGGCTCGGTCAGGACGGCCTCCTTGGGCACGGTGACGACCGTGGCCTTGGCGAAGGACGAGAACGCCTGGGCGGCGATCCGGTCCACGGGGGTGCCGGCCTTGCCGATGCGCGCGTCGCCGCGCTCCACCGACTCGACGGTGACGCCCTCGGGCGCGTCGATCTGGGCCTTCATGGTGCCGTCCGCGACCGCGGTGCCGTCGTGCAGACCGCGCAGGCGCGCCAGCGGGGTGAACCGCCACTCCTCCTCGCGGCCGTGGGGGACGGGGAAGTCCGCCACGTCGAAGGACGGGGGTGCGCTCATCCGGGTGGCGACGGTGGACTCGGCGGCCACCGCGATCGCGCCGGCCGTGGTCGACCCGGCCGGAATGTTCTGAGCCTCAGCCATGGCTGTCGTCTTGCTCGCTCTCTTAAAAGAACACGGTCTACGTCAAAGAATTGCTGCGGATCCGGGACGGTCGGGGATTAGCCGACCGAGCCCTCCATCTGCAGCTCGATCAGCCGGTTGAGCTCCAGCGCGTACTCCATGGGCAGCTCGCGCGCGATCGGCTCGACGAACCCGCGCACGATCATGGCCATGGCCTCGAACTCGGTCATGCCGCGGCTCATCAGGTAGAAGAGCTGGTCGTCCGAGACCTTGGAGACGGTCGCCTCGTGGCCCATGGAGACGTCGTCCTCACGGACGTCCACGTACGGGTACGTGTCCGAGCGGGAGATCGTGTCGACCAGGAGCGCGTCGCAGAGCACGTTCGACTTGGAGCCGTGGGCACCCTCGCCGATCTCGACCAGACCGCGGTACGAGGTGCGGCCGCCGCCCCGCGCCACCGACTTGGAGACGATGTTCGAGGAGGTGTTCGGCGCCATGTGGACCATCTTGGAGCCGGCGTCCTGGTGCTGGCCCTCGCCCGCGAAGGCGATGGACAGCGTCTCGCCCTTGGCGTGCTCGCCCATCAGGTAGACGGCCGGGTACTTCATGGTGACCTTGGAACCGATGTTGCCGTCGATCCACTCCATGGTCGCGCCCTCGTACGCCACGGCGCGCTTGGTGACCAGGTTGTAGACGTTGTTCGACCAGTTCTGGATCGTCGTGTAGCGGCAGCGGCCGCCCTTCTTCACGATGATCTCGACCACGGCGCTGTGCAGCGAGTCCGAGGAGTAGATCGGGGCGGTGCAGCCCTCGACGTAGTGGACGTAGGCGTCCTCGTCGACGATGATCAGCGTCCGCTCGAACTGGCCCATGTTCTCCGTGTTGATGCGGAAGTAGGCCTGGAGCGGGATGTCGACCTTGACGCCCTTGGGCACGTAGATGAACGAGCCGCCCGACCACACGGCGGTGTTCAGCGACGCGAACTTGTTGTCGCCGACCGGGATGACCGTGCCGAAGTACTCCTGGAAGAGCTCCGGGTGCTCCTTGAGCGCGGTGTCCGTGTCGAGGAAGATGACGCCCTGCTCCTCCAGGTCCTCGCGGATCTGGTGGTAGACGACCTCGGACTCGTACTGGGCCGCGACACCGGCGACGAGGCGCTGCTTCTCCGCCTCCGGGATGCCGAGCTTGTCGTACGTGTTCTTGATGTCCTCGGGCAGCTCCTCCCACGAAGCGGCCTGCTTCTCGGTGGAACGCACGAAGTACTTGATGTTGTCGAAGTCGATGCCCGACAGGTCGGAGCCCCAGGTCGGCATGGGCTTCTTGCCGAAGAGCTTCAGGCCCTTGAGGCGGAGCTTCAGCATCCACTCGGGCTCGTTCTTCTTCGCCGAGATGTCGCGGACGACGTCCTCCGACAGGCCTCGCTTGGCAGCCGAGCCGGCCGCGTCGGAGTCGGCCCAGCCGTACTCGTAGTTGCCCAGACCCTCAAGCTCCGGGTGAGCAGTCTCCGTGGTCATGCGGGGTTCCTCCCGGCCGTGCTGGCAGATGCTGATGTGTCGTTCTGTGTGGTGCCCGCGCCTCGCGGGATGAAGGTGGTGCACACCCCGTCGCCGTGGGCGATCGTGGCGAGGCGCTGCACGTGCGTCCCGAGCAGGCGGGAGAAGACCTCGGTCTCCGCCTCGCAGAGCTGCGGGAACTGCTCGGCGACATGGGCGACCGGGCAGTGGTGCTGGCAGAGCTGTTCACCGCTGTGCGGACCGGGAGCGCTCTTCGCCGTAGCAGCGTACCCGTCCGCGGTCAACGCCTTGGCAAGGGCCTCGGTGCGTTCCGCGGGGGCGGCGGCGTCCAGGCTTTCCCGGTAGGTCTCGGCCTGCGCGTCCATCCGCGCCCTGGCGAAGGCGGCGACGGCCGCCTCCCCCTGCTCGCCCCCGCCGGCGGCCTGCGCGATCCAGCGCAGTGCGTCCGCGGCGAGCGAGTCGTAGGACTGGTCGAACGCGTCGCGGCCGCAGTCGGTCAGCGCGAAGACCTTGGCGGGCCGGCCCCGGGTGCGCGCACCGTAGACGCGCTGCTCACGGGGCTCGACCACGTCGTCGGCGACGAGCGTGTCGAGGTGGCGGCGGACGGCGGCCTGGGTGAGGCCGAGACGCGCTGCGAGGTCGGCGACGGTCGAGGGACCGTGGTCCAGGATGGAGCGCGCGACCCGGTTGCGGGTTGACCGCTCCCCGGTAGCGAGTTCCCCCTGGGGGGTCTCGATCATCCGTTCGCCGTATTTCACAACGCCATTGTTGCGTAATTAGTCGAGCCCCGACAAGCCGTGACCGAGGCCACTCCTGGTGGCCTCTATCACTAAGGGTTACCTAATTTGTCTACGCAGAGTTAACGGAAGGGGATGATCCGCGGCCCTGCCGAGCCCCTCCGATGAACCGGTGCACCGCCCCTACCAGCAATCCTCCGCCGAGGACGGTTCCGGGAACGGTGAACATCACGTTGCGGAAAAAGTCACGGAAACCGGCTGAGCCGTCCAGGACCGCAAGACTGAATAGAGCCATGTTCGCGACACAGTGTTCGAATCCGACGGCCAGGAAGCCGGCCACCGGCAGCCGGAACTCGAAGATCTTGGCCGCGTCTCCCCGACTGAAAAAGACATGAATGCGCAGGTCCGTAACCCTTCGACCCCGGGACCAAGGACCCCCTCCCCGGCTCCGTAGACTCACCCGCATGAGCAACGACCCCGCCGTGGAGATCCGCGGACTGGTGAAGCGGTACGGGCCCAAGACAGCGGTGGACGGTCTCGACCTCACCGTGCGCAAGGCCTCGGTCACCGCCGTCCTCGGCCCCAACGGCGCGGGCAAGACCACCACCGTGGAGACCTGCGAGGGCTACCGCCGCCCCGACGCCGGCACCGTCCGCGTCCTCGGCCTCGACCCCGTCGCCCAGGCCGAGGCGCTGCGCCCGCGGATCGGCGTGATGCTCCAGTCCGGCGGGGTCTACTCCGGCGCCCGCGCCGTGGAGATGCTGCGCCACATGGCCAAGCTGTACGCCCACCCGCTCGACGTGGACACCCTGGTCGAGCGGCTCGGGCTGGGCGGCTGCGGCCGCACCGCCTACCGCCGCCTCTCCGGCGGCCAGCAGCAGCGCCTGGCCCTGGCCATGGCCGTGGTCGGCCGCCCCGAGCTGGTCTTCCTGGACGAGCCGACCGCGGGACTCGACCCGCAGGCCCGCCGGGCGACCTGGGACCTCGTACGGGAACTGCGCGCCGACGGGGTCGCCGTCGTCCTCACCACCCACCACATGGACGAGGCCGAGCAGCTCGCGGACGAGGTCGCCATCGTCGACGCCGGCCGGGTCATCGCCCACGGCAGCCCCGAGCAGCTGTGCCGCGGCGGCGCCGAGAACACCCTGCGCTTCACCGGGCGGCCCGCCCTCGACCTCGGCTCGCTGCTGAAGGCGCTGCCGGACGGCACCGAGGCGGCCGAACTCACCGCGGGCGTCTACCGGGTCACCGGCGCCGTGGACCCGCAGCTGCTGGCCACGGTCGCCTCCTGGTGCGCCCAGCACGGGGTGATGCCGAGCAGCCTCTCGGTGGAGCGGCACAGCCTCGAAGACGTCTTTCTGGAACTCACGGGCAAGGAGCTGCGCGCATGAGCGCCGGTACGTTCACCCCCGCCCCGGGGGCCGCGCCCGTGTCCCGGATGATCCTGGCGCAGACGGCGCTGGAGACCCGGATGCTGCTGCGCAACGGGGAGCAGCTGCTGCTGACCGTGATCATCCCGGCGCTGCTGCTGGTCCTGTTCTCCACCGTCGACATCGTCACTGTGCCCATTCAAGAGGGGGGAGCCGGGAAGTCCGTGGACTTCCTCGCGCCGGGCATTCTCGCGCTGGCCGTGATGTCCACCGCCTTCACCGGGCAGGCCATCGCCACCGGCTTCGACCGCCGCTACGGGGTGCTCAAGCGGCTCGGTGCCTCGCCGCTGCCGCGCTGGGCGCTGATGTCCGCCAAGACGCTGTCCGTGCTGGTCACCGAGGTGCTCCAGATCGCGCTGCTGACGGTGATCGCCTTCGCGCTCGGCTGGTCCCCGCACGGCAACCCGCTCGCGGCCGCCGCGCTGATCCTGCTGGGCACCGCCGCCTTCTCCGGGCTCGGGCTGCTGATGGCGGGCACCCTCAAGGCCGAGGCCACGCTGGCCGCCGCCAACCTGGTGTTCCTGCTGCTGCTGGTCGGCGGCGGCGTGATCGTGCCGATGGAGAAGTTCCCCGGAGCCGTGCAGTCCGTACTGGGGCTGCTGCCGATCTCGGCGCTGTCCGACGGGCTGCGCGAGGTGCTCCGGCACGGCTCCGGGCTGCCGTGGGGGGACGTGGCCGTCCTGGCCGCATGGGCCGTCCTCGGACTCGGCGCCGCCGCGAAGCTGTTCCGCTGGGAGTGAATCCCCTCCCCCGTACGTTGGCCTGGCAGGAGGATGGGCGCCGCCCCGCGGGGGCGGTGCACACCAGGACGCCGGGGGGCGGGCATGGCGCAACGGGAAGACGTTCTACGGCTGGACGCGCAATGGGCACAGGTCCGCTCGGGTGCCGCACGGGCGGCGCCGGCCGAGGCCGAGGCGCTGCTGACGGAGCTGATCGGCGCGCTGCGCGAACCGGCGCGGACCGATCCGGAGTGCGCGGCGCGGCTCGGCCTGCGCCTGGGCGACCTGGCGGCCCGCCGCTTCGCCGGCGGTGACCGGGCCGGTGCCCTCTCGGCCGTCGAGGAGGGGCTGCGGCATGCGCACCAGGCGGCCGGGCACGCCCCCGAGTACGCCCGCTGGTACGCCCGGGGCCTGATCAACCAGGGGGTCTGGCTGTCCTGGCCGATGAGCGACGAGGCGCGGCTGCCCCGCTATCCGCTCGGCGCGGAGGCCGAGTCCGGCCCGAGCGCGATGGAGCGGGCGGCCGGCGAGCGCGCCCTGGACCTGACCCGGGCCGCGGTCGAGGTGTGGGCGGGCCTTGACCAGCAGGATCCGGTCAACCGGCGCGGTCTCGCTCAGGCCAAGGTGTTCCTCGGGGACCGCCTCGCGGAGCTGGGCTCCGCCGAGGAGGCGGTGGCGTGGGCGGTGGACGCGGAGGGCGGCTTCCGCCGGCTGCTGCGCGCGGCCCCCGGTGCGGAGGAGGCCCAGGAGGCGGAGGAGGCCCTCGACCACATCGGCCGCCAGCTCGAACTGCGGCTGCGCTTCCTGTCCTTCGACTCCCTGGTGAGCTTGCGCGCGCAGGGCCTGCTGCCCGAACCGCTGCTGCCCCAGGCCGTGGTGGCGGCCCGGATCCGGGGCGTGGCCGAGCCCGAGATCGCCGCCCGGCTGAGTCTCGGCGCCGAACAGGTGGGCACGATGCTGGAGGTCACGCCCTGGCTCGCGGTGTGGCGCTTCGAGGTGCGCGGTCCTGACGGGCTGTGGAACGTACAGGAACATCCGTGGCACAGCGGAACGGAAGTGCGAAACAGGACAGCAGAGGATATAGGCACTGAATTGATACGCGGGTTCATGACGTCCGCCGACTACCCCGGGGACGGCGTCCCTTGGCGCGTCCGCGTCTGGTGGCACGACGAAGGCGACCCGGCGGGAGCCCGGTTCCACGCGGCGGCGGGGCCCGACACCGCTCCGGGCCGGCCTGCGGACACCCCCTCGTGAAAGTTTGCACAAGGCTCCGCGTACGATAAGGGCCGTGTTGACCCCTCTCGCCTTCATCGCCAACCGCTGGACCCCGTCACCCCGGACCGTCCGGCGGGCCGCGCTCGCCGCGCTCGTCATGAGCGTGCTCATCGTCGTCACCGGTGGCGCGGTACGGCTGACCGGATCCGGTCTCGGCTGCGACACCTGGCCCAAGTGCACCGACGACAGCCTGATCGTGACCCAGGAGCAGGGCTTCCACGGAGCGATCGAGTTCGGCAACCGCATGCTGACGTACGTGCTCTGCGCGGCCGTCGGCTGGAGCATCGTCGCGGCCCGCTCGGCCAAGCCGTGGCGCCGTACGCTGACGAAGCTCGGCTGGCTCCAGTTCTTCATCGTGATGGGCAACGCGGTCCTCGGCGGCATCACCGTCCTGACGGGGCTCAACCCGTACAGCGTGGCCGGGCACTTCCTCCTCGCCACCTCCCTGATCACGGTCACGACGGTCACCTGGCAGCGCACCCGCGAGGGCGACACGGCGGCGAAGCCGCGCGTCCCCGGCCCCGTGCGCAAGCTCTCCTGGGCCCTGATCGCGACCACCCTGGTGCTGATCGCGGCGGGCACGGTGGTCACCGGTTCCGGGCCGCACGCGGGCGACCGCAGCGAGATCAAGCGGATGCCGTTCGACTGGGCGGCCACCGCCCACGTCCACGCGATCTCCGCCTGGGTGGTGTGCGCGCTCGCCGTGGCCATGTGGCTGGTGCTGCGCGTGGTCGACGCGCCGACCGACACCCGGGCCCGCGCCCGCGACCTGCTGGTCGTGCTGCTCGCGCAGGGCGGCATCGGCTACGTCCAGTACTTCACCCACGTGCCCGAGGCCCTGGTCGCCGTGCACATGCTCGGCTCCTGCCTCGTCTGGATCGCCGTGCTCCGCATGGCGCTCAGCCTGCGGGAGCGGCCCGCGACGCAGGCGGACATCCCGGCGCAGAGCGACCCGCAGCTCTCCTCGGTCTGAGCCGCCGGGGCCCCGGCCCCGCGCCGCTCACCCGCGCTCGTCCAGCCGGTAGACGCGGCGGGCATTGCCCGCCGCGACCATCGCCGCCACCCGTTCGGCATCCCGCCAGGACCAGGCGCCCTCACCGACCCAGCCGCCCAGCACCCGGCCCAGCGCCTCCCGGAACACCAGGGCGCCCACCGCGTGCAGTTCGGGCAGCCGGCGCCCGCCGCTGGAGAACAGCAGCTTGCCGAACGGAGCCAGCTCCAGCACCTCGGCCAGCACCCCCGCCGCCCGTGCGCCGCTCTGCCCGAGCGCCGCGCCCAGATCGGCGTGGACGTGCGGGAAGGCCGCCGCCAGCTGGGCGGCGTGCCGGTGGTAGGGGTATCCGCCGAGCAGCACCAGCCGGGTCCCGAGCCCCGCCGTGGCCCGTACGAAATCCGTCAGCAGCGCCGGATCGGCCTGCTCCGGCCGCTGCCCCGGCTCCCCCGCGCCCGCCCCGGTGTGCAGCTGGAGCGGCAGCCCGGTCGCCACCGCGCTCCACAGCAGGTGCCGCAGGAGTACGGGGTCCCGTACGGCCCCGCCCTTGACGCGCCGGGCCAGCCACCGGCCGGCCGCCCCCCGCACCTCGCCCGGACCGGGCGGCTCGGGGGCCCGCCCCAGCACCGCCGGGTACCCCGCGTCCGCACCGCAGGTGAAGGCCACGGCCCCGGCGGCGGCGTGGTGGACGGCCTCGGCGAGGTTGGCGAGGAAGGCCGGGACCGTCCCGGAGGTGTCGGCGGCCTGCTCGGCCAGCAGCTCCAGCCGTACGACCTCGAAGGCGTCGGCGTCCCCCGCGAGCGCCAGCTCCTTGGGGACGGTGAGGTCGCCGGGCACTCCCGTGTCGACCAGATAGGCGGCGACCCCGGAGCCCCGCAGCAGCCTGCGCCCGGACTCGACCACGCCCAGCTCGCGCCGCCGGGCCAGGTACCGGGCGGGGGTGCAGTGCGGCTCCAGCCCGAGCAGAGGCGGACACCAGCGGCGCACCGCGAAACCGGTCTGGGTGTCGAAGAAGGTGGTCCCGGCGGCGGGCGGGCCGGCCGAGCGGATCAGCTGGGCCTCGAAGGTGCCGAGGCCCAGCTCCGTGCGGAGCACTCCGTGGCAGTACTGGTCCACCAGGGGCGGCGTTTCGATCATCCGGGCATCCCGTTGCGGACGTGAGGAAGGGGCTTCCACACGTCCTAACGGGTGAGCGGGGTGCGAGGTGTTGCTCGCGCTGTTGACCGAGCGGCCACCGCCACGGTCAGGCGGCCGGGTTCGCCGCCCCGCCGATCTGGATGCCGGCCATCCGGGACCATTCGTACGGACCGGTCTTGACACGCGCGGCGAACTCGCCGTCGAACTCCTCGTGGAGGGTCAGGCCGGCCTTCTCGGCGGCCAGCTGGGCCACCGAGTACGTCGGGGCCACCAGGTCGCCCCAGCCGCCGTCCGTGCCGACGAGCACGATCCGGGTGCCGGCCTGGCCGATGTGCGCGATCTGGCCCTCGGCGCCGCCGTGGTGCTTGGCGAACGCGCCGATCTGACGGGCCAGCTTCGCGGCCTTCCGGTCCTGCTTCTTGTCTGCGGTGTCCGCCGCGGTGTCTGCCATGGACAGCATGCTACCGGCGGGTAATGATCGGAGGAAGCGTCAGCGGAGGAAGGGGTCCACGGCCACCGCCACGAACAGCAGCGACACGTAGGTGATGGACCAGTGGAACAGGCGCATCTCCTTGAGCTTCCCGCCCGTCATGCCCGCCTTGGCCCGCGCGTGCAGCGCGTGCGCCTCCCACAGCCACCAGCCGCCGGCCGCCAGCGCGACCGCCGTGTAGAACCAGCCGGTGTACCCCAGCGGGGTGAGGAGCAGCGAGACCGCCACCATCACCCAGCTGTAGAGGACGATCTGGCGCGCCACGGCCTGGTTGCCCGCCACGACCGGCAGCATCGGCACGCCGACGCGCGCGTAGTCCTCCTTCACCTTCATGGACAGCGGCCAGTAGTGCGGCGGCGTCCAGAAGAAGATGACGAGGAAGAGGATGACGGCGGCCCAGGAGACCTCGTTCTTGACGGCGGACCAGCCGATGAGCACCGGCATGCAGCCCGCGATGCCGCCCCAGACGATGTTCTGCGAGGTGCGCCGCTTCAGCAGCATCGTGTAGACGACGACGTAGAAGAGGAGCGCGCCGAGGGCGAGCGCGGCCGACAGCCAGTTGACGAGCAGCCCGAAGAACAGGGTGGAGACCACCGCGAGCGTGATGCCGAAGGCGAGGCACTCGCGCGGGCTCACCATCCCGGTCACCAGCGGCCGCTGCGCGGTGCGGTCCATCAGCGCGTCGATGTCACGGTCGATGTACATGTTCAGCGCGTTGGCGCCGCCCGCGGACAAGTACCCGCCGAAGCAGGTGACGAGGACCAGCCACAGCGACGGCACGCCCTGTTCGGCGAGGAACATCACCGGCACTGTGGTGATCAGCAGAAGTTCGATGATCCGCGGCTTGGTCAAAGCCACGAAAGCCATGACCCGGGCCCCGAACGGCCGGTGACCGGGGCTCGTCCCGAGCACCCCCGCTGGACGGGATTCGACGGCCGTCACGCACACCCCTGACAGAGAAATCAGCAAGCTCCGGACATAAAGGTCCGCGGAAGGCTCGCACGTACCACGCCACTGTAGACGTTGCACTTACGTCGCCCTGCGCGGGGGTCGCCTCGTGTTGGTCCGATCGGACCGCCGACGTCATGACGGACTGCGGGCACTCGAATAGCTGCACGCCGTCACGGGGGTAGGCTCGGAATCGCGCCGGTGCACCGTTCGTCACCGGGTAACAGACATGTGGAGAGGAGCCCTGACCAACGGTGAGCACCAAGCCGACGACCACAGAGCTCGACTGGACCGATCTCGACCAGCGGGCCGTCGACACCGCCCGCATCCTGGCCGCCGACGCCGTCCAGAAGGTGGGTAACGGCCACCCCGGTACGGCGATGAGCCTGGCCCCCGCCGCGTACACCCTCTTCCAGAAGGTGATGCGGCACGACCCGGCGGACCCCGAGTGGGTCGGCCGCGACCGTTTCGTGCTTTCCGCGGGGCACTCGTCCCTCACTCTTTACACCCAGCTCTACCTCGGCGGCTTCGGCCTGGAGCTCGCCGACCTCGAGGCCTTCCGCACCTGGGGCTCCAAGACCCCCGGCCACCCGGAGTACGGCCACACGGCCGGCGTCGAGACCACCACCGGCCCGCTGGGCCAGGGCATCGCCAACGCGGTGGGCATGGCCATGGCCGCCCGCTACGAGCGCGGCCTGTTCGACCCGGAGGCCGCGCAGGGCGCCTCCCCGTTCGACCACATGGTCTACGCGATCGCGGGTGACGGCTGCCTCCAGGAGGGCATCTCCCACGAGGCGTCCGCCCTGGCCGGCCACCAGAAGCTCGGCAACCTGGTGCTGCTGTGGGACGACAACCACATCTCCATCGAGGGCGACACCGAGACGGCCGTCTCCGAGGACACCCTCAAGCGCTACGAGGCGTACGGCTGGCACGTCCAGCGCGTCGCGCAGCAGCCGAACGGCGACCTCGACCCGAAGGCGCTCTTCGAGGCCCTGGCCGCGGCCAAGGCCGAGACCGGCCGCCCCTCCTTCATCGCGATGCGCTCGATCATCGCCTGGCCGGCCCCGCACGCCCAGGGCACCGAGGCCTCGCACGGCTCGGCCCTCGGTGACGACGAGGTCGCCGCCACCAAGCGCGTCCTCGGCTTCGACCCGGAGAAGAGCTTCGACGTCTCCACCGAGGTCCTCGCGCACACCCGCAAGGCGCTGGACCGGGGCCGCGAGGCCAAGGCCGCCTGGGAGAAGGACTTCTCCGCCTGGCGCACCGCCAACGCGGAACGCGCCGCCGAGTTCGACCGCATCAACGCCAACGAGCTGCCCGCCGGCTGGGAGGACAAGCTCCCCGCCTTCGAGACCGGCAAGGGCATCGCCACCCGCGCGGCCTCCGGCAAGGTCCTCGAGGCCCTCGGCGCGGTCATCCCGGAGCTGTGGGGCGGCTCGGCCGACCTGGCCGGCTCCAACAACACCACGATCGACAAGCACTCGTCCTTCCTCCCGAAGGGCAACCCGCTGCCGGAGGCCGACCCGTACGGCCGCACCGTCCACTACGGCATCCGCGAGCACGCCATGGCCGCGACCATGAACGGCATCGCGCTGCACGGCCACACCCGCATCTACGGCGGCACCTTCCTGGTGTTCTCCGACTACATGCGCAACGCCGTCCGCCTGTCCGCGCTGATGCACGTGCCGGTGACGTACGTGTGGACGCACGACTCCATCGGCCTCGGCGAGGACGGCCCGACGCACCAGCCGGTCGAGCACCTCGCCTCGCTGCGCGCCATCCCGGGCCTGAACGTGGTCCGCCCGGCCGACGCGAACGAGACCGTCATCGCCTGGCGCGAGATCCTGCGCCGCCACACCAAGGTGTTCGGCAAGGGCGCCCCGCACGGTCTGGCACTGACCCGCCAGGGCGTGCCGACGTACGAGCGCAACGAGGACGCCGCCAAGGGCGGGTACGTGCTCTTCGAGGCGACGGGCCCCGAGGGGCAGAGCGCAGCGGCGCAGGTCGTCCTCATCGGCACCGGCTCCGAGGTCCAGCTCGCCGTCGCCGCGCGCGAGGCGCTGCAGGCCGAGGGCATCCCGGCCCGCGTGGTCTCGATGCCGTCCGTCGAGTGGTTCGAGGAGCAGGACCAGGCGTACAAGGACAGCGTCCTGCCGCCGTCGGTCACGGCGCGCGTCGCGGTCGAGGCCGGTATCGGCCTGACCTGGCACCGCTACGTCGGCGACGCCGGCCGGATCGTCTCGCTGGAGCACTTCGGTGCCTCGGCCGACGCCAAGGTGCTGTTCCGCGAGTTCGGCTTCACCCCCGAGGCCGTGACCGCCGCCGCCAAGGACTCCATCGCCGCCGCCGCGCGCTGACGCCCGTACAAAACCAGTAGGAGATGCAATTCCCATGACAGACGCACTCAAGCGCCTCTCCGACGAGGGCGTGGCGATCTGGCTGGACGACCTGTCCCGCAAGCGCATCACGTCCGGCAACCTGGCCGAGCTCATCGACCAGTCGCACGTGGTCGGTGTCACCACCAACCCGTCGATCTTCCAGAAGGCGATCAGCAGCGGCGACGGCTACGAGCAGCAGCTCGCCGACCTCGCCGCCCGCAAGGTCACCGTCGACGAGGCCATCCGCATGATCACGACGGCGGACGTCCGCGACGCCGCCGACATCCTGCGCCCGGTCTACGACCGCACCGACGGCC
Source organism: Streptomyces sp. NPDC059355 (assembly GCF_042752335.1). NCBI lineage: Bacteria > Bacillati > Actinomycetota > Actinomycetes > Kitasatosporales > Streptomycetaceae > Streptomyces > Streptomyces sp. NPDC059355. The sequence continues at coordinate 107,250 of NZ_JBHYXN010000011.1, forward strand.
AGGACGGCCGGGTCTCCATCGAGGTCGACCCGCGCCTGGCCCACAACACCACGGCGACGATCGCCGAGGCCAAGCAGCTCGCCTGGCTGGTGGACCGCCCGAACACGCTCATCAAGATCCCGGCGACCAAGGCCGGCCTGCCGGCGATCACCGAGGTCATCGGCAAGGGCATCAGCGTCAACGTCACGCTGATCTTCTCGCTGGAGCGCTACCGCGAGGTCATGGACGCGTACCTGGCGGGTCTGGAGAAGGCCAAGGCCGCGGGCCTGGACCTCTCCCTGATCCACTCGGTCGCCTCCTTCTTCGTGTCCCGCGTGGACTCGGAGATCGACAAGCGCCTGGACGCCGTCGGCACCGACGAGGCGAAGGCCCTCAAGGGCAAGGCGGCCCTCGCCAACGCCCGTCTGGCCTACGAGGCCTACGAAGAGGTGTTCTCCTCCGACCGGTGGAACGCCCTGGAGCGCGTCGGCGCCAACAAGCAGCGTGCGCTGTGGGCCTCGACGGGCGTCAAGGACCCGGCGTACAAGGACACCCTGTACGTGGTCGACCTGGTCGCCCCGAACACCGTGAACACCATGCCGGAGGCCACCCTGGAGGCCACCGCCGACCACGGTGAGGTCACGGGTGACACCGTGCGCGCCACGTACGACCAGTCCCGCGCCGAGCTCGACGCGGTCGCACAGCTGGGCGTCTCGTACGACGATGTGGTGCAGCTGCTCGAGGACGAGGGCGTCGAGAAGTTCGAGGCGTCCTGGAACGATCTGCTGAAGTCCACCGAGGCGGAGCTCGCGCGCCTTGCCCCCACGGAGGCCTGAACACCTTGTCTGTGAACGGAGCGAACCCGCTTCGTGACGCACAGGACCGGCGGCTCCCGCGCATCGCGGGGCCGTCCGGCCTGGTCATTTTCGGCGTTACGGGTGACCTGTCGCGCAAGAAGCTGATGCCCGCCATCTACGACCTGGCGAACCGGGGGCTGCTGCCGCCGGGCTTCTCGCTGATCGGCTTCGCCCGCCGTGAGTGGGAGCACGAGGACTTCGCCCAGGAGGTGTACGAGGCCGTCAAGCAGCACTCGCGCACCCCCTTCCGGGAGGAGGTCTGGCAGCAGCTGGTGCAGGGCTGCCGCTTCGTGCAGGGCGATTTCGACGACGACGCGGCCTTCGAGACCCTGAAGTCCACGATCGACGACCTGGACAAGGCGCAGGGCACGGGCGGCAACTTCGCCTTCTACCTGTCGGTGCCCCCGAAGTTCTTCCCCAAGGTGGTCCAGCAGCTCAAGAACCACGGGCTGGCGCAGAAGGAGGGCTCCTGGCGGCGTGCCGTCATCGAGAAGCCCTTCGGGCACGACCTGAAGAGCGCCGAGGAGCTCAACAAGGTCGTCCACGAGGTCTTCCCGCGGGACGAGGTCTTCCGGATCGACCACTACCTCGGCAAGGAGACCGTCCAGAACATCCTGGCGCTCCGCTTCGCCAACACGATGTTCGAGCCGATCTGGAACCGGTCGTACGTCGACCACGTGCAGATCACCATGGCCGAGGACATCGGCATCGGCGGCCGGGCCGGGTACTACGACGGCATCGGCGCGGCCCGCGACGTCATCCAGAACCACCTGCTGCAGCTGCTCGCGCTGACCGCGATGGAGGAGCCCGGCTCCTTCCACCCGAAGGCGCTGGTGGCGGAGAAGCTCAAGGTCCTCACGGCCGTCGAGCTCCCCGAGGACCTGGGCAAGCACACCGTGCGCGGCCAGTACTCGGCGGCGTGGCAGGGCGGCGAGAAGGTCGTCGGGTACCTCGAAGAGGACGGCATCGACCCCAAGTCGAAGACCGACACCTACGCGGCCATCCGCCTGGAGATCAACAACCGCCGCTGGGCGGGCGTCCCGTTCTACCTGCGGACGGGCAAGCGCCTGGGCCGCCGGGTGACCGAGATCGCGGTCGTCTTCAAGCGGGCCCCGTACCTGCCGTTCGAGTCGGGCGCGACCGAGGAGCTGGGGCAGAACGCCCTGGTCATCCGGGTCCAGCCGGACGAGGGCATCACGGTGCGCTTCGGCTCCAAGGTCCCGGGCACCTCCATGGAGGTCCGGGACGTCACGATGGACTTCGCGTACGGCGAGTCCTTCACGGAGTCGAGCCCCGAGGCGTACGAGCGGCTGATCCTCGATGTCCTGCTGGGTGACGCGAACCTCTTCCCGCGCCACCAGGAGGTCGAGCTGTCCTGGAACATCCTCGACCCGATCGAGGAGTACTGGGACAAGCACGGCAAGCCCGCGCAGTACCCGGCGGGTACCTGGGGGCCGGTCGAGGCGGACGAGATGCTCGCACGAGACGGACGGAGCTGGCGCCGGCCATGAAGATCGACCTCACGGAGACCACCTCCAGCAAGATCAACGCCGCTTTGGTGCAGGCGCGCCGGGACATCGGCACGCCGGCCATCGGCATGGTCCTCACGCTGGTGATCGTGACCGACGAAGAGAACGCGTACGACGCGCTCAAGTCGGCGAACGACGCGTCCCACGAACACCCATCGCGGATCGTCGTCGTCATCAAGCGGGTCAGCCGCTCGGCTCGCAGCCGCCGCGACGCCCGTCTCGACGCGGAAGTCCGCGTCGGGGCGGACGCCGGCACCGGCGAGACGGTGGTGCTCCGCCTCCACGGTGAACTGGTCAACCACGCCCAGTCGGTGGTTCTCCCGCTCCTCCTGCCGGACGCGCCCGTCGTGGTCTGGTGGCCGGACGGTGCCCCGTCGGACCTGGCGGGCGACCCGCTGGGTGCGCTCGGGCAGCGCCGGATCTCGGACACGTACGCCTGCGAGAACCCGCAGCAGGCGCTCGGGAAGCGGGCCGCGGCCTACGCCCCGGGTGACACGGACCTGTCCTGGACCCGGATCACGCCGTGGCGTTCGATGCTGGCGGCCGCGCTGGACCAGCAGTCCGTCAAGGTCTCCTCGGTGGTCGTCGAGGGCGAGGACGAGAACCCGAGCTGCGAGCTGCTGGCCATGTGGCTGGCGGACCGCCTCCAGGTTCCCGTCCGGCGTACGGCCTCGGCCGGACCCGGCCTGACCTCGGTCCGGCTGGAGACCAAGGACGGGGACATCGTCCTGGACCGTGCGGACGGCTCCCTGGCGACGCTCTGCATGCCGGGGCAGCCCGACCGTGCCGTGGCGCTCAAGCGCCGTGACACGGCCGAGCTCCTGGCGGAGGAGCTGCGCCGCTTGGACCCGGACAACACGTTCGAGGCCGCGCTGAAGTTCGGCGTGGCCAAGCTCGCCGCCGAGGGCCCGGTCAAGGCCGCGCCCGTCGAATCCCCGGAGACGGCGACCGGCCCCAAGGCCGATGCGGCGCCCGCGAAGCCGGCGGCGAAGCCTTCGAAGAAGGCTCCGGCCAAGTAACACCGACCGCTGCGCGGGGCTCCTTACCCACCCCGCTCCCTCGGCCTCGAACGCCGGACGGGCTGCTTCCAGCCCGTCCGGCGTTCCGAGACCGGGGTCCGGGGTCCGGGGCGGAGCCTCGGTGAACGGTAGAAGGGCGGGCAGGGGCAGCCCGCGCAGCGCAACCCGCAGACCGCAAACACCGCACACCCGCACTACGACAAGGCGGCAGCCATGGGCATGACGACTCCCCAGGTCGTCGTCCACCGGGACAAGGAGCTGATGGCCCAGGCCGCAGCGGCCCGGCTCATCACCAAGATCGTCGACGCGCAGGCCGCCCGCGGCAGCGCCTCCGTCGTCCTCACCGGCGGCCGCAACGGCAACGGCCTCCTCGCCGCGCTCGCCGCGGCCCCGGCCCGCGACGCCGTCGACTGGTCGCGGATCGACCTCTGGTGGGGCGACGAGCGCTACGTCCCCGCCGACGACCCCGAGCGCAACCACACCCAGGCCCGTGAGGCCCTCCTGGACTCCGTACCCGTCGACCCGGCCCGCGTGCACGCCATGCCCGCCTCCGACGGCCCGTACGGGGCGGACGTGGACGCCGCGGCCGCCGCCTACGCGGCCGAGCTGGCCAAGGCCGCCGGGCCCGAGGACCACGGGCCGGTCCCCACCTTCGACGTCCTGATGCTGGGCGTCGGCCCGGACACCCACATCGCCTCGCTCTTCCCCGAGCACCCGGCGTCCCGCGAGAGCGAGCGCACGGTCGTCGGCGTGCACGGCGCCCCCAAGCCGCCGCCCACCCGGATCTCCCTGACCCTCCCGGCCATCCGGGCGGCCCGCGAGGTCTGGCTGCTGGCGGCGGGCGAGGACAAGGCCGGGGCGGTGGCCATCGCCCTCGGCGGCGCCGGCGCCGTCCAGGCCCCCGCCGCCCAGGCGTACGGCCGCTCCCGCACCCTGTGGCTGCTGGACCGCACGGCCGCGGCGAAGCTCCCGGCGGGTCTGTACCCGCCGGCCGCCTCCTGATCCGGCGGCCCCGTACACACGAAGGGCCCGCCCCCCGAACGGGGAGCGGGCCCTTCTGCGTGTCCGACGGCCGTCCGTCAGCTGCGGCCGCGCAGCTCCCGGTAGGCGGCCACGAGGGCCTTGGACGAGGCGTCCAGCCCCGGCACCTCCGCGCCGTCCGTCAGCGCCGGCTCGACCCGCTTCGCCAGCACCTTGCCGAGCTCCACTCCCCACTGGTCGAAGGAGTCGATGTTCCACACCGCGCCCTGTACGAACACCTTGTGCTCGTACAGGGCGATCAGCTGGCCCAGCACCGCCGGGGTGAGGTCCTGCGCCAGGATCGTCGTGGTCGGGTGGTTGCCCTTGAACGTCTTGTGCGGGACCAGCGGCTCCGCCACGCCCTCCGCGCGGACCTCGTCCGCCGTCTTGCCGAAGGCCAGCGCCTGCGTCTGCGCGAAGAAGTTCGCCATCAGCAGGTCGTGCTGGTCCGCCAGCTTCGGCTCCAGTTCGCCGAGCGGCCGGGCGAAGCCGATGAAGTCCGCCGGGATCACCTTCGTGCCCTGGTGGATCAACTGGTAGTACGCGTGCTGCCCGTTAGTGCCGGGCGTGCCCCACACCACCGGACCGGTCTGCCAGTCCACCGGATTGCCGTCCCGGTCCACGGACTTGCCGTTGGACTCCATGTCCAGCTGCTGGAGGTACGCGGTGAAACGGGAGAGGTAGTGGCTGTACGGGAGGACCGCGTGCGACTGCGCGTCGAAGAACGCCCCGTACCAGACCCCCAACATGCCCATCAGGAGTGGCACGTTCTGCTCCGGCGAGGCCGTGCGGAAGTGCTCGTCCACCGTCCGGAAGCCGCCCAGCATCTCCCGGAAGGCGTCCGGCCCGATCGCGATCATCAGCGAGAGCCCGATCGCGGAGTCGAAGGAGTAGCGCCCGCCGACCCAGTCCCAGAACCCGAACATGTTGGCCGGATCGATGCCGAACGCGGTGACCTTCTCCTCGTTGGTCGACAGCGCCACGAAGTGCCGTGCCACGGCTGCCGTGTCACCGCCCAGACCCGCCAGCAGCCACTCCCGCGCCGACTCGGCGTTGGTGATGGTCTCGATGGTGGTGAAGGTCTTGGAGGCGATGATGAACAGCGTCTGCGCCGGGTCCAGGTCCCGTACGGCCTCGTGCAGATCGGCGCCGTCCACGTTGGACACGAACCGCACGGTCAGACCGCGGTCGGTGAACGCGCGCAGCGCCTCGTACGCCATCGCCGGGCCCAGGTCGGAGCCGCCGATGCCGATGTTGACCACGTTCTTGATGGGCCGGCCGGTGAAGCCGGTCCACTCCCCCGACCGGACCTGGCCGGAGAAGGCCGCCATCTTGTCGAGCACGGCGTGCACCTCGGGGACGACGTTCTCGCCGTCCACCTCGATCACCGCGTCCTGCGGCGCGCGCAGGGCGGTGTGCAGGACCGCCCGGTCCTCCGTCGTGTTGATCTTCTCGCCGCGGAACATCGCCTCGCGCAGCTCTGCCACGCCCGTCGCCGCGGCCAGCTCGCGCAGCAGCTCCAGCGTCTCGTCCGTCACCAGGTGCTTCGAGTAGTCGATGTACAGGTCCCCGACCCGCAGCGTGTAGCCCGTTCCCCGGTGCGGATCCGCCGCGAACAGCTCGCGCAGGTGCGTCTGTCCCAGCTCTTCGCGGTGCTTGCCGAGTGCCAGCCACTCGGGCGTCCGGTTGAGCCTCGTACGGCTGTCTGCGTTCATCTCGGACATCAACCCGTTTCTTCCGTCCTGTCGTGCCCCGCCGATCACCAACCTAAGGGATCAAAGGGGGGTGTGCCGGACAGCGCCTTCGGCGCGGGGTGCACAAAGGGGCCCGGCCCGCTGGAGAAGACTCCTGCGGGCCGGGCCCCATGTCACACCGTCACTCTTGCGTTCGTCAGATCTCGCCGCGGAGCTTGGCGAGCGCCTCGGCGAGGATCGCCTCGCCGTCGGCGTCCGACCGGCGCTCCCGCACGTACGCCAGGTGCGTCTTGTACGGCTCGGTGCGCGGCGGCGCCGGCGGATTGTCCCGGTCCTGGCCGGCCGGGAACCCGCAGCGCGGGCAGTCCCAGGTGTCCGGCACCTGCGCGTCGCTGGCGAAGCTCGGCTGCGTCTCGTGCCCGTTCGAGCACCAGAAGGAGATGCGCAGGCGGGGCGCGGACTCGCCGCGCTCGGCCTCACCCATCGGCCCCGCTCCGACCCGACTGCCACGGATCGCGTTGCCACTTGCCACGGTCGTAACTCCCTGCGTGATGGTGCCGCGAAGCGTGAGTGGATTCCGCTGCGGGCGCCCCAGTCTACGTAAGGCCCAACGCACGTCCATCACATGGAGTTACTCACTCCATGGCATGGACGCAGTCCTCATGATAGGCGGGGTGGAGCCGACCGGACCGGCACAATGGCCAGAACCGTCGGCTTCGCTACTTCAGCAGAATCCCGAGCGCCATGATGCAGGCGAACCAGAGCAGACCGATCACGACGGTGATGCGGTCCAGGTTGCGCTCCGCGACCGAGGAGCCGCCGACGGAGGACTGCATGCCGCCGCCGAACATGTCGGAAAGGCCGCCGCCCTTGCCCTTGTGCATCAGCACGAGCAGCATCAGCAGGGCGCTGAAGACGATCAGGGCGATCGAGAACCCCATAATCACGGCTGATTCCTACTTTCTGGCTTTACTGGCTGTCCGGCTCCGCTTGACGTGCGCGGGGGCCAGTGGCTGTCGGTTCAGCCTCCTGGCCCCCGCAAGGGTACGACGGATCCGCCCTACCGCATACTCGCTGCGACGATCACGCAGGTCACTGGTCGCGGAAGCGGACGATCTTCACGAACTCGTCCGCGTCCAGTGCCGCGCCGCCGATCAGGGCGCCGTCGACATCGGGCTGCGCCATGATCGCCGCGATGTTGCCGGACTTGACCGAGCCGCCGTACTGGATGCGGACCTTGTCGGCCAGCTCCTGGGAGTAGAGCTCGGCGAGGCGGGTGCGGATCGCCCCGCAGACCTCCTGCGCGTCTTCGGGGGTGGCGACCTCGCCGGTCCCGATCGCCCAGACGGGCTCGTACGCGATCACGATGGACTCGGCCTGCTCGGCCGGGAGGTCCTTGAGGCCGCCGTCGACCTGCGCCAGCGTGTGCGGGACCTGCCGGCCGGCCTTGCGGACGTCCAGGCCCTCGCCGACGCAGAGGATCGGGGTGATCCCGTGCTGGTAGGCGGCCTTGACCTTGGCGTTGCAGAGCTCGTCGCTCTCGCCGTGGTACTGGCGGCGCTCGCTGTGGCCGACGGCCACGTACGTGCACTTCAGCTTCGCGAGCATGGAGCCGGAGATCTCGCCGGTGTAGGCGCCGGAGTCGTGCGCCGAGATGTCCTGGGCGCCGTACTTGATCTTCAGCTTGTCGCCGTCGACCAGGGTCTGGACCGAGCGCAGGTCGACGAAGGGCGGCAGGACCGCGACCTCGACGGCGTCGTAGTCCTTGTCGGCGAGCGCGAAGGCGAGCTTCTGGACGTGCGCGATGGCCTCGAGGTGGTTGAGGTTCATCTTCCAGTTGCCCGCCATCAGCGGGGTACGCGTGGTCATACGGGTTCAGACCTCCAGTGCGGCGAGGCCGGGGAGCGTCTTGCCCTCGAGGTATTCGAGGGAGGCGCCGCCACCGGTCGAGATGTGACCGAAAGCGTTCTCGTCGAAGCCGAGCGTGCGCACGGCCGCGGCGGAGTCGCCGCCGCCGACCACGGTGAACGCGCTGCTGTCGACGAGGGCCTGCGCGACGGCGCGGGTGCCTCCGGCGTAGTCGGGGTGTTCGAAGACGCCCAAGGGACCGTTCCAGAAGACGGTCTCCGCGTCGGCGATCTTCGACGCGTACAGCTCACGGGTCTTCGGACCGATGTCCAGACCCTCCTTGTCGGCGGGGATCTTGTCCGCGTCGACGGTGATGAACTCGGCCGGGGCCTTGCCCTTGAGGTCGGGGAAGTCCGCCGAGGCCAGGATGTCGACCGGGAGGACCAGCTCGACGCCCAGCTTCTCGGCACGTGCCATGTACTCCTTGACGACGTCCACCTGGTCCTTCTGGAGCAGGGAGATGCCGACCTCGTGGCCCTTGGCGTAGAGGAAGGTGTAGGCCATGCCGCCGCCGATGAGGATGCGGTCGGCCTTGCCGAGCAGCTGGTCGATGACGGCCAGCTTGTCGGAGACCTTGGCGCCGCCGAGGACGACCACGTAGGGGCGCTTGACCTCGGCGGTCAGCTTCTTCAGGACGCCGACCTCGGTGGCGATCAGGTAGCCGGCCGCGTGCGGGAGGCGCGCGGGCAGGTCGACGACCGAGGCGTGCTTGCGGTGGACGGCGCCGAAGCCGTCGCCGACGTAGACGTCGGCGAGCTCGGCGAGCTGGTCCGCGAAGGCGCCGCGCTCGGCGTCGTCCTTCGAGGTCTCACCGGCGTTGAAGCGCAGGTTCTCGATGACGGCGACCTGGCCGTCGGCGAGGGCGGCCACGGTCTCCGTGGCGGAGGAGCCGACGGTGTCGGTGGCGAACGCGACGTCCGCACCGAGCAGTTCACCGAGTCGCTTGGCGGCCGGAGCGAGTGAGAAGGCCGGGTCCGGGGCGCCCTTCGGGCGGCCCAGGTGCGAGGCGACGATCACGCGGGCGCCGGCTTCGGCGAGCTTCGCGATGGTCGGCAGCACGGCGCGGATGCGGCCGTCGTCGGTGATCGTGTCGCCCGCGAGCGGCACGTTGAGGTCGGCGCGGACGAAGACCCGCTTGCCGGTCACGCCGTCGGCGAGCAGTTCGTCGATCGTCTTCATGTGTTTCTACTCCTTATCCCCATACACGGGTTCTGCCGGTGCGGGGCCGATCGGTGGAGGCAGACGACAGGGCCCGTGCAGCGCTCCATCGCGCTGACCGGACCCTGTCCTCACATCTTGGTGCCTGGCCCTGCTACCTGAGACTTAGAGCTGACCGCCGACGAAGACGGTCAGGTCGACGAGGCGGTTGGAGTAGCCCCACTCGTTGTCGTACCAGCCGACGACCTTGACCTGCGTACCGTCCTGAACCATGGTCAGGGAGGAGTCGAAGGTGCAGGAAGCCGGCCAGTTCACGATGTCGGAGGAGACGATCGCGTCCTCGGTGTAGTCGAGGATGCCCTTGAGCTGGCCCTCGGCGGCCTTCTGGAAGGCGGCGTTGATCTCTTCCTTGGTGGTCTCGCGGGAGAGCTCCAGGACGAGGTCGGTGACCGAGCCGGTCGGGACCGGGACGCGCATGGCGATGCCGTCCAGCTTGCCCTTGAGCTGCGGGAGGACCAGAGCGGTGGCCTTGGCGGCACCCGTCGAGGTCGGGATGATGTTCTCGGCGGCGGCGCGGGCGCGGCGCAGGTCCGAGTGCGGGAAGTCCAGGATGCGCTGGTCGTTCGTGTACGCGTGGACCGTGGTCATCATGCCCTTGACGATGCCGAAGTTCTCGTCGAGAACCTTGGCCATCGGCGCCACGCAGTTGGTGGTGCAGGAGGCGTTGGAGATGACGTGGTGGTTGGCCGCGTCGTACTTGTCCTGGTTGACGCCCATCACGATCGTGATGTCCTCGTCCTTGGCCGGAGCCGAGATGAGGACCTTCTTCGCGCCCGCGGCGATGTGCTTGGCGGCATCGGCCTTCTTCGTGAAGATGCCGGTCGACTCGATGACGATGTCCGCGCCGAGCTCGCCCCACGGCAGGTTCGCGGGGTCACGCTCGGCGAACGTCTTGAAGGTGTTGCCGCCGACGGTGATGGTGTCGTCGGTGTGGGAGACCTCGGCCTTGAGGCGGCCCAGGATGGTGTCGTACTTGAGCAGGTGCACCAGGGTCGCGTTGTCAGTCAGGTCGTTGACACCGACGATCTCGATGTCCGCTCCCTGCTCAAGGAGCGCCCGGAAGTAGTTGCGGCCAATGCGGCCAAAACCGTTGATGCCTACGCGGATCGTCACGAACCGATCTCCTCGTTGGTGCGCCGGCCTGTCCCGCCGGCGAGCTGTATGGGATGTCCCCGACCGCTTACGACCCTACCTCTCCGTGAGCTTTTGAGTGACATCGGCCGGGACCTGACACTCCCCTCGCCACACGGGAGACCGCCCCCGGGGCCCGTATCCTGCGCTCGGAACGGGACCCGGGGACTTCCGCCCCCATCACTCAGAGTGAGCGAAAGGGGCTCGTATGATCAGCGGTGCAGCGACCTGAGCGCCTTACCGACGAGTACGGCTCGGTCCGCCGCCGCCGGCAGGTGTTCGAGGCCGAAGCCGAGGAGCACCGTGTTACGCGTAGTCACCGAGGCGTAGGACTTGAACAGCTCACCGGACCGGGCCCAATCGCCCGGAACCGCGGGACTTCCGGCAGGTGCGCCCTGGGCGGTCCAGGCACCCAGGGAGGTCTCGAACCCCTCCACGGCCTGGTCGGCTCCCCCGACGGAGACGCGTGCGTCGTCCGCGAAGAGGCCGCGGCCGCCCGAGCCGCCGTCCGAGACGTAGGAGAGGGAGACCTCGACGGTCTTGCCCGCGTACGCGCTCAGGTCGAAGGCGACCTGCTTCCAGCCGTCGGAGGACCCGGTGAAGCTGTTCCACCGGCCACTCGTGCCACTGGCGGTGCAGCCTGCGCTGTCGAGGGTCAGGTAGTGCTTGAGGAAGGGGTGGCCGTTGACGTAGAACCCGGCCTCGCACTCCGTCGGGACGGCGCTTGCGCTCAGACCGCCCGCCTCGGGCAGCGTGGTCCAGTCCTCGGCGCCGGTGGTGTGGGCCTCCAGGATCGCGTGGTCGTAGCCCTCCTCGGTGTTCCAGTTGAGGGCCATCTTGAGCTGCGGCTTGTCGGCGGCGGTGACCTTGGTCAGGTCGACGGTGCGGGTCAGCCGCTTCCACTCGTCGTCCTCGTGGGTGGCCGCGGCCATCCCCGTGCCGGTGTAGGGGGCGTACGGGTTCACGACCCCGGCGTACTGACCGGCCTGCGCGCTCTTGAACTGCGGGAACTGCGCCGCCGGCAGGGAGTCGGAGGTGACCGCGTACGAGCCGGGGGCGTTGAACGGGTTGCCCGCCGCGTCGCCCAGGCCGCCCTTGGCGCCGGTGAGGGCACCCGTACCGGTGAAGCCCTTCGCGCCGCCGGCACTCGTACGGCTGTAGGCGCCGAGGTAGTACTGGCTGAAGTCGTTCGTCACGGCGCGGCCGACCTGGGCGTTGCCGCCCGCGAGCTCGCCGGCCTCGATCAGCTTGCCGCCCTCGTTGAGGAAGTCCCGTACGGCGAGCTGGGTGTCACCGCCGGGGGTCTTGGCGCCGGTGTAGTGGACGGCCGTGCGGAAGTGGGAGAGCACTCCGAGGTGGTGCGGGGCGCCCTGCGTGGCCACGTCCCAGACCGCCGCCGACTTGCCGTTGGCGCGCAGGGCGTCGACGTACTCCTGTGCGTGCTGGGCTTTGGCGCCCTCCTCCGCGATCACCAGCACGTCGGCCCGCGGCCGCTCGGCCACCGTGTACGTGAAGTGCCCGCTGGAGACCTGCCTGCCGGAGCCGTCGCGACCGGTGAACCAGACCTCGACCTTGTCACCCGGCTTGGCGCCGTCCACCTCGGCCCGGTACTCGTCGAACCAGTTGTTGTCGTCGCCGCCGTAGACACCGCCGCCCTTCCAGGCCTTGAGCCCGTCGTCGTGCGTGCGGCCGCCGTTGATGCGGAACTTGAGCTGCTTGTCCTTCAGCGCCTTGCGGGCGGTGACGGAGACCGTCTGGTCCTCGCCCTTGGCCACGTAGGAGGTGGTGAAGGGGTCCGGGGTGAAGTCGGCGGCGCTCAGGCCGACGGAGGACTTCGGCTGGTCCGGGTGGGCGGCGCTCTCGCCGACCGCGAGGGCGAAGGGGACGTTCTTCGCGAACTCCGCCTGGATGAGCTTCTCGTCGTCCGGGAAGTTGAAGCCGGACTGGCAGTCCTCGGGCTTCCACCGGTCGTTGGGGTCGCTCGCCGACGCCGTCTGGCAGGTGGTCATCTCCGGCGTGAACATCATGACGCCGTTGACGTTCGCGGCGTGGCCGTCGGCCTCGCCGTTGGTGGTGTAGAGCTCGGAGGAGACCTGCGGGTAGTAGCCCGGGATCGCGGAGTTCTCCGGGGTGCCGGCGAGCGCCTTGTAGGCGACGTCGTCCGGGGTGGGAGTGGCCACCTGCCAGCCCACGCCGTAGAGCAGCAGCTCGGCGGCGGAGTGGTAGTTGATGGCGTACTTGAAGCCGATGCGCTTCTCGAACCTGTCGAGGGCGACGGTCTCCGGCTCGGAGGAGGGCTTGGCACCGCGGAAGGTCTCGCTCGACTGGTTCGGCGAGGAACCCTCGTTGTCGTAGCCCCACTTGTAGGCGAAGTTCCGGTTGAGGTCGACGCCGTCGCCGGTGGTGATCTTGCCGTCGCCGTTGTTGTCGCGCAGGTTCTTGCGCCACAGCCGGTCGCCGTCCGGGGAGTGCGTGTAGTCGTACCCGTCCGGGTTGGCGGACAGCAGGAACCACAGCTCGGTGGAGTCCACCAGCTTGGTGACCCGCTGGTCCTTGCCGTAGTTGTCGAGGGTGTGGTGCATCAGCCGCCGGGTCATCTCGGGGGTGATCCACTCGCGGGCGTGCTGGTTGGACATGTAGAGCACGGACGGCTTGGCGCCGTCCCTGGTGGTGCGGGCGTTCTTGGTGACCTTCAGGGCCAGGATGTCCTTGCCCTGGACGGTCTTGCCGATGGAGACCACCTTGGCGAGGCCGGGGTTGGCCTGGGCCGTCTTGAGGATCTCGTCCTGGAGCCCGCCCTTGCCGCTGTACGGGCGGAAGACCCCGTCGCCGGCGGTCTGGGTGCGGGCCGCGTTCGCCGGGACCCTGTGCTCGGCGAGCTTGACGCCCTGGCCGGCGAGCTCCTTGGCCTGGGCGCCGGTGAGGAACAGCTCGACCTTGGCGGTGCCGGTCTCCGGGGCGCGCTCGCTGAGCTCGTGGGCGTCCTGGCCCGCGGCGAGGAGCAGCGGTACCTGCTCCTTGGTGACGTCCGCGTCGTAGACCCGAACCTCGTCCGCGCCGGGTGAGGCGTCTGCGGCGGGCTGGGCGTGGGCCGCCGGGAGGGCGGCCAGTGTGGTTCCGATGACGAGTGCGCTTGCGGCGAGGATCGATCTCGCGCGGTGCCTCATGTGCCCCCCTGGGCGTCGTCTGCCACGAAAGCCTTCGGACGACAGGCTCACGATCAAGGGATGCTCATGTCAATGGGGCGTGTCTCAAAGGGGCCCGCACGTGTGACGTGCGGGCCCCTTTGAGGCGTACGGCGCGAGGCGTACGGGGGATCCCGGCGCGGCCGGGGCCTCAGCCCGCCATGTTGTCGGCCAGGTCCTCGCTCAGGTTGGACTCGGTACCGGGGACGCCCAGGTCCTGCGCCCGCTTGTCGGCCATCGCCAGCAGGCGGCGGATCCGGCCCGCGACCGCGTCCTTCGTCAGCGGCGGGTCGGCGAGCGCGCCCAGCTCCTCCAGGGAGGCCTGCTTGTGCTCCATGCGCAGCCGGCCGGCCGCCGCGAGGTGCTCGGGGACCTCCTCGCCGAGGATCTCCAGCGCACGCTGGACCCGGGCGCCGGCGGCCACCGCGGCCCGCGCCGAGCGGCGCAGGTTGGCGTCGTCGAAGTTGGCGAGGCGGTTGGCGGTGGCGCGGACCTCGCGCCGCATCCGCCGCTCCTCCCAGGCCAGCACCGACTCGTGGGCGCCGAGCCGGGTGAGCAGGGCGCCGATCGCGTCGCCGTCGCGGACCACGACCCGGTCCACGCCGCGCACCTCGCGCGCCTTGGCGGCGATGGAGAGCCGGCGGGCGGCGCCCACCAGGGCCAGGGCGGCCTCCGGACCGGGGCAGGTCACCTCCAGGGAGGAGGACCGGCCCGGCTCGGTGAGCGAGCCGTGAGCCAGGAAGGCGCCGCGCCAGGCCGCCTCCGCGTCACAGGTGGCCCCGGAGACCACCTGCGGGGGGAGACCCCGGATGGGGCGGCCGCGGCCGTCCACGAGGCCCGTCTGGCGTGCCAGCTGGTCACCGCCGGCCACGACCCGGACGACGTACCGGCTGCCGCGGCGCAGTCCGCCGGGAGCCATGACGACCAGGTCCGAGGAATGGCCGAAGATCTCCAGGATGTCCTTGCGCAGGCGCCGGGCAGCGATCCCGGTGTCCAGCTCCGCCTCGATGACGATCCGCCCGCTCACCAGGTGCAGCCCGCCCGCGAACCGAAGAATCGCCGAGACCTCCGCCTTCCTGCAGCACGTCCGGGTGACGGGGAGCCGGGAGATCTCATCCTTCACCGCTGGCGTCATCGCCATGGGCCGATCCTTCCATGCATCCGAAAAATACGGTCGTACGCGGCGGCGAGCAGCTCCGGGTCATGCTTCGGAGAGCCGTCTTCCCTGGCCACCGGCGCCAGCTCGACCGCGGCACCGAACCGTTTTGCGGCATCGGCGAGGGACTCGCGGTCGGGCACGGCGGCCTCGTCGGCCAGCACCACGTCCAGGGCGAGTTTAGGGGCGTGTCGGGCCAAAACCTCCAAATGACGCTGCGGAGAGAAGCCCTCTGTTTCGCCGGGCTGCGGCGCGAGGTTCAGCGAGAGGACCCTGCGGGCCTTGGTCTCGATCAGCGCGTCGAGCAGTTCCGGCACCAGCAGGTGCGGGATCACGGACGAGAACCACGACCCGGGGCCGAGGACCACCCAGTCCGCGTCCAGGACCGCCGCGACGGCCTCCGGCACGGCCGGCGGATCCCCGGGCACGACCTGCACGGAGAGCACCTCGCCGGGGGTGGTGGCCACCGTGGCCTGCCCCCGGACGGTGTCGACCTCGCCCGGGCGGGCGGGGTCGTGGCCGCGGACCAGGGCCTGCAGCTCCAGCGGCACCGCCGACATCGGCAGCACCCGGCCCTGCGCGCCCAGCAGCTTCCCGACCAGGTCGAGCGCCTGGACCGGATCGCCGAGCTGTTCCCACAGGGCGACGATCAGCAGGTTGCCGACCGCGTGCCCGTGCAGGTCTCCCTCGGACTGGAAGCGGTGCTGGATGACGCGGGCCCAGGTCTGGCCCCAGTCGTCGTCGCCGCACAGCGCGGCCAGCGCCTTGCGCAGGTCGCCGGGCGGCAGCACGCCGAGCTCTTCCCGGAGCCGGCCGCTGGAGCCGCCGTCGTCGGCGACGGTGACGACGGCGGTGAGCTCGCCGGTGATCCGGCGCAGCGCCGCCAGGGAGGCCGACAGGCCCATGCCGCCGCCGAGGGCGACGACCTTGGGTGCGACCACCTTGGGGGCCGCACCGCGGCGCAGCCCGGTGCGGCTCACGCCGTCCTCGTCCCGCCCCGAGGTGAGGCGGCGCAGGCGGCGCAGCCGCAGGGTCCGTCCGGTCACTCGCGCCCCATGTCCCGGTGGACTACGACGGTCTCGACTCCCTCGGAGGCGAGGCGGGCAGCGAGCTTCTCGGACATGGCCACGCTGCGGTGCTTGCCGCCGGTGCAGCCGACCGCGATGGTCACGTACCGCTTGCCCTCGCGGCGGTAGCCGGTGGCGATGAGCTGGAGCAGCTCGGTGTAGCGGTCGAGGAACTCCTTGGCGCCGGGCTGGCTGAAGACGTAGCCCGACACCTCCGGGTTGAGGCCGGTGAAGGGCCGCAGCTCGGGGACCCAGTGCGGGTTCGGGATGAAGCGGCAGTCGACGACGAGGTCGGCGTCGACGGGCAGGCCGTACTTGTAGCCGAAGGACATGACGGTCGCCCGCAGCTCGGGCTCCTCGTCGCCCGCGAACTGGGCGTCCATCTTCGCGCGCAGCTCGTGCACGTTCAGGCTGGAGGTGTCGATGACCAGGTCGGCGTCGCCGCGCAGCTCGCGCAGCAGGTCGCGCTCGGCGGCGATGCCGTCGGTGATGCGGCCGTCGCCCTGGAGGGGGTGCGGGCGGCGGACCGACTCGAAGCGGCGGACCAGGGCGTCGTCGGAGGACTCCAGGAAGACGATGCGCCGGGTGACGCCCTTGCTGTCGAGGTCGGAGAGGGACTCGCGCAGGGCGTCGAAGAACTGGCGGCCGCGGACGTCGACGACGACGGCGATCCGCGCCACGTTGCCCTGCGAGCGGGCGCCGAGCTCCACCATGGTGGGGATCAGCGCGGGCGGGAGGTTGTCGACGACGAACCAGCCGAGGTCCTCGAGACACTTGGCCGCCGTACTGCGCCCGGCCCCGGACATGCCGGAGATGATCACAAGCTCGGGGATGGCCGCCTCGGCGGTATCTCCGGGCTCCGCTGTCGTGCCCGTACTCACCTGTGCTCCGTCTCGGTCGTGCTCGGTCGTGTCGTCGGTCATCTGCTCGGCCGTCTCGCCGCTCGTCTGGTCGGTCTCGCGCTCGGTCATTGCTCGGTCCCCCGTTCGGACGATGTCCCCCGGCTGCCGCCGGGAGGTGCCCCCACCCGCGGGGGCGGGGTCTCATCCTCAATGATCTCTCCTGTCGCCGTGTTGACGGCAGGACCGGCGGGAACCGACCGGGCGAGCGCCGCGGCCACGGTCTCGGCCGTCTTGCGGCCTATGCCCGGGACCTCGCAGATCTGGTCGATTGTCGCCTGTCTCAGCTTCTTCACCGAACCGAAGTGCTTGACCAGCGCCTGCCTGCGGCTTTCGCCGAGTCCGGGCACCTCGTCGAGCGGGCCCGCCTTGAGCCGTTTTCCGCGCTTGTTCCGCTGGTACTGGATCGCGAAGCGGTGGGCTTCGTCACGCACCCGCTGGAGCAGGTAGAGCCCCTCGCTGGTGCGGGGCAGCACGACCGGGTCGTCCTCGCCGGGCAGCCAGACCTCCTCCAGCCGCTTCGCCAGCCCGCAGACGGCCACGTCGTCGATGCCGAGCTCCTCCAGGGCCCGCTTGGCGGCGGCCACCTGCGGCTGCCCGCCGTCGACCACGACGAGCTGCGGCGGGTAGGCGAAGCGCTTCGGCCGCCCGTCGTCCTCGGCGAGGGGGTTCTCCCCCTCCTCCCCGTCCTCCGGGGACCACTCGCCGGTCTTCAGCTTCTCCTGGAGGTAGCGGCGGAAGCGCCGCGAGACCACCTCGTGCATGGACCGGACGTCGTCCTGCCCCTCGAACGATTTGATCGCGAAGCGCCTGTACTCGCTCTTCCTGGCCAGCCCGTCCTCGAAGACGACCATCGAGGCCACCACGTCGTCGCCCTGGAGGTGCGAGATGTCGAAGCACTCGATGCGCAGCGGCGCACTGTCCAGGTCGAGGGCCTCGGCGATCTCCTCCAGGGCCCGGGAGCGGGTGGTGAGGTCGCTGGCGCGCTTGGTCTTGTGCAGGGCCAGGGACTGCAGCGCGTTGCGGTGGACGGTCTCCATCAGGGCCTTCTTGTCCCCGCGCTGCGGGATGCGCAGGCTGACCAGGGAGCCGCGCCGCTCGGCGAGCCACTCGCCCAGCGCGTGTGCGTCCTCGGGCAGGGCCGGAACCAGCACCTCCTTGGGGACCGCCTCGCCGCTCTCCTCCCCGTAGAGCTGCTGGAGTGCGTGCTCGACGAGGCCGGCGGTGTCCACGGCCTCGACCTTGTCGGTGACCCAGCCGCGCTGCCCGCGCACGCGCCCGCCGCGGACGTGGAAGATCTGCACGGCCGCTTCGAGCTCGTCCTCGGCGACGGCGACGAGATCGGCGTCCGTGGCATCGGCGAGGACGACGGCGTTCTTCTCCATGGCCCGGCGCAGCGCCCCTATGTCGTCGCGCAGCCGGGCGGCCTTCTCGTACTCCATCTCCTCGGCGGCCTCGTGCATCTGCCGCTCCAGGCGGGACAGGTACGTACCGGTCCGCCCGGCCATGAAGTCGCAGAAGTCCTCGGCGAGTTCGCGGTGCTCGTCGGGGGTGACCCGGCCGACGCAGGGCGCCGAGCACTTGCCGATGTAGCCGAGCAGGCAGGGCCGGCTGATCTGGGCGGACCGCTTGAACACCCCGGCGGAGCAGGTCCGTACCGGGAACACCCGCAGCATGAGGTCGACGGTCTCGCGAATCGCCCAGGCGTGCCCGTAGGGCCCGAAGTACCGCACGCCCTTCTTCTTGGGCCCCCGCATGACCTGGACCCTCGGATACTCCTCGTTCATGGTCACGGCGAGGGAGGGGTAGCTCTTGTCGTCCCGGTACTTGACGTTGAACCGGGGGTCGTACTCCTTGATCCAGGAGTACTCGAGCTGGAGCGCCTCGACCTCGGTGGAGACGACGGTCCATTCGACGGAGGCGGCGGTGGTCACCATGGTGGCGGTGCGCGGATGCAGCCCGGCGAGGTCCTGGAAGTAGCTGGCCAGCCGCTGCCGCAGGCTCTTGGCCTTCCCGACGTAGATCACCCGGCGGTGCTCGTCGCGGAATCGGTAGACCCCCGGGGAGTCGGGAATCTGCCCCGGCGCGGGACGGTAGCTGGAAGGGTCGGCCATGCCAACCACCCTACTTCCGCCCACCGACAACCCCGGTACACCGGGCCCGCGCAGGGTCCGGACGGCGACGACCGCCCGGACCCCCGACCGCTGCACCCCTCGGGGAGCCGGTCCGGTCAGGCCGGAGCGCGGCCCCGCCGCGAGCGCCGCACGGCGAGCGCGCCGACCGCGGCCAGCGCGAGCCCCCCGGCCACGGCCCCGGCCGCCGCGGGCATGCCCTCGCCGGCGCCGGCAGCCGCCGCGTACCCTCCGGCCTTGCCGTCCTTCGCGTACGCCGACCCCGGCAACTTGTCCCCGTAGGCCCGCGCCACCCGCGTCCGGTACGCGGCGAGGCTGGTACCCCCCGCGCCCACGGCCCGCTCGGCGTCCTCGTCCAACGGCAGCACCCGGCCTTCCTCGGCCACGTACCACGCGTCGATCTGCGGTTCCCGGAACACCGTGCCGCCCGGCAGCTTCGCGGCGCCGAGCCGCGCGTACCGGAACTCGTCGTCGCCGGTGGCGATGTTCACGACCTGCCACCCCGCCTCGGTCCGTGCGGTCCACAGCGCGGCCTCCTGGCCGTCGGAGGAGACCGCCTTGCTGGCGAGGAACTCCAGCCGGGCCACCGGCGCCCCGGCCTTGCCCGCGACGAAGTCCGGGGACAGGTAGCTGACCGGTATCGCCTCGCCCTCGATCCGCGGCCGCGCCGCGCCCGGAGCCACCTTCCCCTCGCGGGCGAAGAAGCGGGAGAGCGTGGCCAGGGTGTCGGGGGCGGCGGCCGCCCGCGCCGCCGCGGCCTTCGACTCGGCGGTGAAGGACCGGGGCTGCGGGACGGGCGCCGCCGAGGCCTGCGGGGCCCCTGCGATGACGACGGAGACGGCGCAGGCCGCGAGGACCGCGGCGGAAACGCGCGTGGACAGGGCGGTCATGCCGGTCATGGCGGTCATGGCGGTCATGGCGGTCATGGCGCTCACGCCCCGATCCGGTAGAGCGAGTGGGTCCAGGAGAAGGTGCTGTTGTCCACGTACCAGGCGTGCGAAGCCCAGTTGTAGCGGTCGCTCGACGGCCACGGATCGCCCCAGTAGACCCAGCTGTTGGCGGTGTCGTAGCCATAGACGACGTGCATGTGGCCGCCGCCGTTGGACCACTGGATCCGGGTCTCGACCGGGCGGCCGGCGTCGATCTCGCTCTGCACGGTGGTGTAGCGCAGCCAGCCGTTGACGTACGAACCGGAGTTGATGCCGGCCCAGTCCAGGGCGGTCTGGACGTTGCCGAGCGTGGCCTGGTCGTTGGGGCAGTCGTAGCCTTGCTGACGGTTGAAGGCGGCATTGCAGAACTGGTTCTGCGTGTGGTTCCGGCCGAACCAGGTCGCGATGGTGTTGCCGCTCGCGGCCCAGCACCAGTTGGTCTTCGCTTGCGCCTGCATGGTGATGTTCAGGCGCTTGGAGGCGAGGGCGGACTCGGCGGCGGCACCGCTCGTGGGGGCGGCGGTGGCGGAACCTGCGGCGGCATCGACGGCGGTGGCGGTGCCGGTGGGCAGGGTGAAGAGCACGGCGGTGAGGACGGCGGCCAGGGAAAGCCGCCGCCGGATTCGGTTGCGCATCGCGTTCCTCCCGTGTGGGGATCTCCCCGGTGGGGCCGGGGAGGGTGGGGGTTGGAGGAGCGCGTCCGGACGCTGCTGAGGAGCATCAGGGTGTTGTCGCGATCAGGTCAACAGGCTTCAATACGCCGTGACATTGCTGTGTGAACGGCGGGACCGCAGTGTGAACGACTGCCGTCCTTTCACCTGGACCCCGGGCGCCACCGGCGAGCCCTCCCGCCCCACCGCGCGTGAATGTTCACAGGAGGAGCCGTCATGCGGTCGACCGGGGAGAGCACGCGGACGAGTACGCAGGCGAGCACGCAAGCGAGCGCGCAGGAGCTGGGGCAGCTGTTGCGCGCCGGCCCCTTCCACCTCGCCCTGCGTGCCGCGCTCACCGCCCGCGGCCTCCCCCTGCACCGCGTACAGCACCGGCTCGCGGCCCGCGGCATCAAGCTCGGCGTGACCAGCCTCAGCTACTGGCAGCAGGGTGCCCGCCGGCCGAGCCGCCCCGAGTCCCTGAAGGCCGTACGGGCGCTGGAGCAGATCCTGGAACTGTCCGAGGGGACCCTGCTGCGGCTGCTGGCCGCCCCGGAGGGCGCCGGGTCGCAGGCCGTCCGCCCGCCGGCCCGCTCGTACCGGGCCCTGGTCAGCGTCGGCGCGGCCGTGGAAGGGCTGCTGGCCGGGATGGAACTGCCCGCCGACGGCGGCCTGCACACCGTCGGCCACCACGAGCGGGTACGGATCGGGGCGGGCGGCGAACTGCTCGGCCGCGAGTCGCAGCACGTCGTACGGGCCCACCGCGACGGGGTCGACCGGTACCTCGCCGTCCACCACGGCGACCCCGGCTGCGACCCGGCCGGGGTCCGCGTACGGGCGGACGAGAACTGCCGGACCGGACGCGTCCGCTGGCACCCCGAGGCCGAGGTGCTGGTCGCCGAGCTGCTCTTCGACGCCCGGCTGCGCGCCGGGGACACGTACGTCTTCGGCTACGGCTTCGAGGACGGGACCGGCGGCCGCTGCACCGAGTACGTGCGCGGGTTCAGCTACAGCGGCGGACAGTACGTGCTCCAGGTCCGCTTCGACGAGGCGGCGCTTCCGGTGCGCTGCCGGCGGTTCAGCCGGTCCGGGCCGGGGGCCCCGCGCGGCTCCCTGGCGGACCTGACGCCGAGCGGGCGCCACCGCGCCGTGCACCTGGTCGAGCCGGAGGTGCGGCGCGGGCTTCTGGGCATCGGCTGGGACTGGGCGTGACGCCCGTGTCGGCGCGCCGCGTCAGCCCGCGATGAGCTTGCCGCCCTCGGCCTTGACCGGGACGGCGGGCAGCGGATCGGTGGCCGGGCCGCGCAGCACCTTGCCGGTCGTCACGTCGAAGCGGCTGCCGTGGCAGGGGCAGTTGCCCTCGCCGTCGTCGATCTTGTCCAGAACGCAGCCGGCGTGCGTGCACTGGGCGCTGAACGCCTTGTACTGGCCCTCCGCCGGGCAGCTGACGACCAGCTTCTTCTCCCGGAACAGCTTCGACCCGCCGACCGGGACCTCGGAGACGGCACCGAGCTCCACCGGGGCGGCCGGGACCGCCGGGGAGCCGGAGCCGCTGTTGCCCTCCGTGGAGCAGGCCGCGAGCGCGGCCCCGCCGCCGACGGCCCCGACGATCGCGGCGGCGCCCTTGAGGACGGTACGGCGGGCGGCGGGCTGCGACGCGGACATGCGGTTCTCCTGGCCTGGGGGCTGGTGCCGGTGGTTCTGGTGGTTCTGGTGCTACTGGTGTTTCCGGTGCCTCTGGTGGGCCCCCCGACGATACCGCTGCCCGGTTCCGCCGCCCGATGGGATACCTTCCCCCGCGTGATCGTCGTCGGTGGAGAAGCCCTGATCGACCTCGTGCCCGTGGCGCAGCCGCCGGGTGCGCTCGTGCCGCGGCCGGGCGGAGGGCCGTACAACACCGCGCTGGCGCTGGGCCGGCTCGGTGCGCAGACCGCCTTCTGCTCCCGGGTCTCGGCGGACGGCTTCGGCGTGAGCCTGCTCGACGGGCTGCGCGCGGCCGGGGTGGACCTCTCGCTGGTGCAGCGCGGGCCGGAGCCCACCACCCTCGCCGTGCCCTCGCTGGCCCCGGACGGCTCGGCGGCGTACCGCTTCTACGTGGAGGGCACGGCCGACCGGCTGTTCACCCTGCCCGCGGCGCTGCCCACGGGGACCCGGGCCCTGGCGCTCGGCACCTGCTCCCTCGCGCTGGAGCCGGGCGCGAGCGCGTACGAGGCCCTGCTGCGCCGGGAGTCCGGGCGCGGGCTGCTGACCCTGCTGGACCCCAACATCCGCCCGGCGCTGATCGGGGATCCGACGGCGTACCGGGCCCGGTTCCTGGGCTGGCTGCCGTACGTCTCGGTCCTCAAGCTGTCGGAGGAGGACGCCCGGTGGCTGGGCGGGCGGGTCTCGGACTGGCTGGCGGCCGGGCCCTCGGCGGTGGTGCTCACCCGGGGTGCGCAAGGGCTGTCGGTCCGGACCCGGGAGGGTGCGCAGTACGAGGTGCCGGCCCGCCGGGTCGCGGTGGCGGACACGATCGGGGCGGGCGACACCGTCAACGCGGCCCTGCTGCACCGCCTGTCGGCTCTCCCGGCCGGTGAGCCGGTGGACTGGCCGGGAGTCCTCGCCTACGCGGCCCACGCGGCGGCGCTGACCTGCACGAGGGCGGGCGCGGAGCCGCCGTACGCGGCGGAGCTCGGCGGATAGCGGCCCACCGGGTCCGGGCCACGGCGGGGGCGGACTCCTCCACCGGCCCGACGGGAGCCGGCGATGAAACTGGCGGTGTTCGGAGCCACGGGCGGCGTCGGCCGGCCGACAGGGCGGTGGGCGTGGCGGCCTGATCCCCGCGGCAGCCTGGCCCCGGGACCCTTGCCCGGGCGGCCCCCACGGGGGTGGAACCGCCCACGGGGGCGCGGAAGCGGAGGAGGGCCCCCGCAAGCCGTCCGGCTGCGGGGGCCCTCCTCCACCCGGCTCTGCGCGGTCAGGCCTTGCGGGCCCGGGGCGTCGCCTTCTTCGCGGCAGCCTTCTTGGCCGGGGCCGCCGTCTTCTTGGCGGCCGTCCGCTTCGCGGCGGCCTTCTTCGGCGGGGCCACGAGCGAGGCGGCGTCCGAGACCCGCTCCGCCCCCAGGATGTCCCGCAGGAACTTGCCGGTGTGGCTCGCGCCCACCGAGGCGACCTGCTCCGGCGTGCCCTCGGCCACCACGAGGCCGCCCCCGTAGCCGCCCTCGGGGCCCATGTCGATGACCCAGTCCGCGGTCTTGACGACGTCCAGGTTGTGCTCGATGACGATCACCGAGTTCCCCTTGTCCACCAGCCCCGACAGCACCTTGATCAGCTTCGAGATGTCCTCGAAGTGCAGACCCGTCGTCGGCTCGTCCAGCACGTACACCGTCCGGCCCGTCGACCGCTTCTGCAGCTCCGACGCCAGCTTCACGCGCTGCGCCTCACCACCCGACAGCGTGGGCGCCGACTGGCCGAGCCGGACGTACCCGAGCCCCACCTCGTTCAGCGTCTTCAGGTGCCGCGCGATCGTCGGCACCGCCTCGAAGAAGCCCAGAGCCTCCTCGATCGGCATGTTCAGGACTTCGGCGATCGACTTGCCCTTGTAGTGGACCTCCAGCGTCTCCCGGTTGTACCGGTCGCCGTGGCAGACCTCGCACGGGACGTACACGTCCGGCAGGAAGTTCATCTCGATCTTGATCGTGCCGTCGCCGGAGCAGTTCTCGCACCGGCCGCCCTTCACGTTGAAGGAGAAGCGGCCCGGCAGGTAGCCGCGCACCTTCGCCTCCATCGTCTCCGCGAAGAGCTTGCGCACGTGGTCGAAGACGCCCGTGTACGTCGCCGGGTTGGAGCGAGGGGTCCGGCCGATCGGCGACTGGTCGACATGCACGACCTTGTCGACGAGGTCGTCCCCGTCCACCCGCGTGTGCCGTCCCGGCACCGACCGGGCGCCGTTCAGCTCGCGCGCCAGGTGCGTGTACAGGATGTCGTTGACCAGCGTCGACTTGCCCGATCCCGATACGCCCGTGACCGCCGTGAGCACGCCCAGCGGGAAGGACACGTCGATGTCCCGCAGGTTGTTCTCCTTGGCGCCGTGCACAGTCAGCTTCCGCTCCCCGTTCACGGGACGGCGGATGTCCGGCACCGGGATGGACCGCTTCCCGGACAGGTACTGCCCGGTCATCGACTCGGAGTTCTTCAGCAGCTCCTTCAGCGAGCCGCTGTGCACGACCTTGCCGCCGTGCTCACCGGCGCCCGGGCCGATGTCCACGACCCAGTCGGCCACCTTGATGGTGTCCTCGTCGTGCTCGACGACGATGAGCGTGTTGCCCATGTCCCGCAGCCGCACCAGCGTCTCGATCAGCCGGTGGTTGTCCCGCTGGTGCAGGCCGATGGACGGCTCGTCCAGTACGTACAGCACGCCCACGAGACCGGAGCCGATCTGCGTGGCCAGCCGGATGCGCTGGGCCTCACCGCCCGACAGGGTGCCGGCGGCGCGGTTCAGCGAGAGGTAGTCCAGGCCGACGTCGACGAGGAAGCGCAGCCGCTCGTTGACCTCCTTCAGGACCCGCTCGGCGATCTTCTTGTCGCGGGCGTCGAGCCGCATCCGCCCCAGGAAGTCCGCGCACTCGCTGATCGACATGGCGGCGACCTCGGCGATGGACTTGTCCATCACCGTCACCGCGAGCACGATCGGCTTGAGCCGGGTGCCCTCACAGGTCGGACAGGGCACCTCGCGCATGTAGCCCTCGAAGCGCTCGCGGCTGGCGTCGCTCTCGGACTCCGCGTGCCGGCGCTTGACGAACGGAACGGCGCCCTCGAAGGCCGTCGTGTACGCCCGCTCCCGCCCGTACCGGTTCCGGTAGCGGACCTCGATCTGCGTCTTGTGCCCGTACAGCAGGGCCTTCTTCGCCCGCTGCGGCAGCCCGGCCCACGGGATGTCCGTACGGAAGCCCAGCTCGCCGGCGAGCGCGCCGATCAGCCGCTGGAAGTAGTCCTTGGTGTGGCCGAGGGACCACGGCGAGACCGCCCCCTCGTCGAGGGACTTGTCCTCGTCGGGGACGATCAGCTCCGGGTCCACCTCCATGCGCGTACCGATGCCGGTGCACTCGGGGCAGGCGCCGAAGGGGGAGTTGAAGGAGAAGGAACGCGGCTCCAGCTCCTCGAACGACAGGTCGTCGTACGGGCAGTAGAGGTGCTCGGAGTACATCCGCTCACGCTCGGGGTCGTCCTCGGCGAGGTCGACGAAGTCCAGGATCACCATGCCGCCGGAGAGGCCGAGGGCGGTCTCCACCGAGTCGGTGAGCCGGCGCTTGGCGCTCTCCTTGACGGTGAGGCGGTCGATGACCACCTCGATCGTGTGCTTCTCCTGCTTCTTCAGCGTGGGCGGCTCGGAGAGCTGGATGGTCTCCCCGTCCACCCGCGCCCGGCTGTAGCCCTTGGTCTGGAGGTCGGAGAAGAGGTCGACGAACTCGCCCTTGCGCTCGCGCACCAGCGGCGAGAGCACCTGGAAGCGGCTGCCCTCGGGAAGGGCGAGCACCTTGTCGACGATCGCCTGCGGCGACTGGCGGGAGATCGGGCGGCGGCACTCGGGGCAGTGGGGCTTGCCGATGCGCGCGAAGAGGAGGCGGAGGTAGTCGTAGACCTCGGTGATGGTGCCGACCGTCGAGCGCGGGTTGCGCGAGGTCGACTTCTGGTCGATCGAGACGGCCGGCGAGAGCCCCTCGATGAAGTCCACATCGGGCTTGTCCATCTGCCCCAGGAACTGGCGGGCGTACGACGAGAGCGACTCGACGTAGCGGCGCTGGCCCTCGGCGAAGATCGTGTCGAAGGCCAGCGAGGACTTGCCCGAACCGGAGAGTCCGGTGAAGACGATGAGTGAGTCGCGGGGCAGGTCAAGCGAGACGTTCTTGAGGTTGTGCTCGCGAGCGCCACGAACGATGAGACGGTCGGTCACGCCGGTCCGCACCTTTCTTGAGAGAGCGGGGGCACGGGGCCCCCGACTGTCCAGCGTACGGCTGGCTGGGTGGGCGCCTCTGCGATGGAGAAGAGCTTGGACTTCGAGCGTATAGCACGCGCATTCGATTTACGGCACTCGGCAGACGGGTTCACCCGTTCGTGTGGCCGGGGGTCGGCGGCACTAGGCTCGGATCCATGACTGATCATGTGCACGACCTGCAATCTGTACGTGAAGCCACGGACCGAATGCTGACCGCTCTCGCGAAACTGGACAACGCGGCCCTGGCCGAAGAGTCACATCTGCCGGGCTGGACCCGCGGCCACGTGCTGGCCCACCTGGCACGCAACGCGGACGCCCTCGTCAACGTCTTCGCCGGCCGCCCGATGTACGCGAGCGCCGAGGCCCGTGACTCCGACATCGAGCGCGACGCCCCGCGCCCGCTGGAGGTCCAGCTCGCCGACGTACGCGCCACCCACTCCGCGTTCCTGGCGCAGACCGGGCAGGACCAGGACTGGTCGCGCACCGTCGAGCTGCGCAACGGCGTCACCGACCTGGCCTCCAACGTGCCGTTCCGGCGCCTCGTCGAGGTCGAGCTGCACCACGTCGACCTGAACATCGGCTACGAGCTGTCCGACCTCCCGCAGGAGTTCACCGCCCGCGAGATCACCTTCCTCGCCGACCGCTGGTCAGGGCGCCCCGAGGTGCCCCCGGTGACCCTGCAGATCGAAGGCGACGGCGACGGCTCCACCTGGCACACGGGCGGCGAGGAGGGCGGTCCGGTCACCCTGCTCGGCACCGGCGCCGAGCTCCTCGCCTGGCTGGCCGGCCGCGGCGACGGGGGCGCACACCTCACTGTCGTCGGCGGTCCCCTCCCGACCCTTCCCCCGCTCTAGGATCAGGACATGACGTACAGCGGAGCAGTCAAGGTCGGCGGTCCGGCCGACGTGCACGAACTCCCGGACCTGATGATTTCCAAGGTCGCGGTGGGCCCCATGAACAACAACGCGTACCTGCTGCGCTGCCGGGCCACCGACGAGCAGCTGCTGATCGACGCGGCCGCCGAGCCGGAGACCCTGCTGAACCTGATCGGTGACGACGGCATCGCCTCGGTCGTCACCACCCACCGGCACGGCGACCACTGGGGAGCGCTCGCCGAGGTCGTCGAGGCGACCGGCGCGCGCACCTACGCGGGCACCCACGACGCCGAGGGCATCCCGGTGGCGACCGACGTGCCGGTCGCGGACGGGGACACGGTCACGGTCGGGCGGATCACGCTGACCGCCCGCCACCTGGTCGGCCACACCCCCGGCTCCATCGCTCTGATCTACGACGACCCGCACGGGCACGCGCACGTCTTCACCGGCGACTGCCTGTTCCCCGGCGGCGTCGGCAACACCTGGGGCGACCCGAAGGCCTTCGAGCGGCTGATCGACGACGTCGAGCACAAGCTCTTCGGGGAGCTGTCGGACGAGACCTGGGTCTACCCGGGCCACGGCAACGACACCACGATCGGCGCCGAGCGGCCGCACCTGGCCGAGTGGCGCGAGCGCGGCTGGTAGCAGGCGTACGGTCCGCGGCCCGGCGGGCCCACCCGCCCGGCCGGGACGTCCCGCCCGGACCGGTCCCGGTCAACACCGCGACAGGAAGCACTCCTTCCGGTCGAAGATGACCGAACGCACGTCCTGGGGGTGTGGGGCGGGGTACTTGCTGCACCATGCAACAAGACCCCTCCCCCTCCCTCCCCGCGGTCCCCCGCCCGCCCTCGATGCTGCGGCTGGCGACGGCCTCGCTCGCCGGCACCGCCATCGAGTTCTACGACTTCTTCGTCTACGGCACGGCGGCCGCCCTCGTGCTCGGCCCGCTGTTCTTCCCGTCCTTCTCCCCGCTCGCCGGGACCCTCGCCGCCTTCGGCACCTTCGGCATCGGATTCCTCGCGCGTCCGCTGGGCTCCGTGCTCTTCGGCCACATCGGCGACCGCTACGGCCGGCGCCCGGTCCTGCTCGGCTCCCTGCTGCTCACCGGTCTCGCCACGGTCGCCGTCGGCTGCGTGCCCACGTACGCGACGATCGGCATGGCGGCGCCCCTGCTGCTGCTCGTACTGCGCTTCCTCCAGGGCCTCGGCCTCGGCGGCGAGTGGGGCGGCGCCGTCCTGCTGACCGCCGAGCACGCCCCCGAGCAGCGGCGCGGACTGTGGGCGAGCTTTCCGCAGATCGGCCCGCCGGTCGGGTTCCTGCTGGCCAACGGCATGATCCTCACTCTCTCCGCGACGCTGACCGACGCGCAGTTCACGTCCTGGGGCTGGCGCGTGCCGTTCTGGGCGGCCGGCGTACTGGCCCTCGCCGGGCTGTGGCTGCGCCGCTCGGTGGAGGAGACCCCGCAGTTCCGCGCCCTCGCGGAGACCGGCCGGCGATCCGACGCCCCGCTGTCCGAGGTCGTGCGCGGGCACTGGCGGCTGGTCCTGCTGACCGGCGGAGCCCTGTCCGTCGGGTACGCGGTCTTCTACGCGGTCACCACCTGGTCCCTCGCGTACGCCACGGAGCACCTCAGGGTCGACCGCACGGTGATGCTGGGCTGCATCATGGCGGCCGTCGCGCTGAAGGCCCTGCTGACCCCGCTGGTGGCGGTGCTCGGCGACCGGTACGGCCGTCGGCCGCTCTGCCTGATCGGCAGCGCGATGTGCCTGGTGTGGATGTTCCCGTTCGTCGCGCTGCTGCGGACGGCGGATCCGGTGCTGATGACGCTGGGCTGCCTCGGCGGGCTGCTGGGCATGGTGACGATGTTCGCCGTGGTGGGCGCGTACGTGCCGGAGCTGTACGCCCCGCGGATCCGCTGCACGGGCGCGGCCGTGGGCTACAACCTGGGCGGGGTGCTGGGCGGGGCGCTGACCCCCATCGTGGCGACGGCGCTGGCGGGCGGCTCCGGTCCGCCGTGGGGCGTGGCCGTGTACCTGAGCGGGATCGCCCTGCTCAGCCTGGCCTGCTTCGCGCTGCTGCCGGAGACGAATCCGGCACTCCTGCGGGCGCGGACGGGCGCGGATGCGGGAAAGGGGGCGGCCGAAGCGGCCGCCCCCGCATAGCCCCGCGGGCGACAGGGCCCTACGCGTCGATGCTCTCCGGGCGGGCGGCGGCCTCGGCTGCCGCCTGCCTCTTCGAGGCGATCAGGCTGGTGATCGTGGTGATCACCAGGACACCGCAGATGACGCCGAGGGAGACCGGGATCGAGACGACGGGGACGTTCAGCCCGCTCTCGTGCAGGGCGTGCAGCACCAGCTTGACGCCGATGAAGCCGAGGATGATCGACAGGCCGTAGCTGAGGTGGACCAGCTTCTTGAGCAGGCCGCCGATGAGGAAGTACAGCTGGCGCAGACCCATCAGGGCGAAGGCGTTGGCCGTGAAGACGATGTACGGGTCCTGGGTGAGGCCGAAGATCGCGGGGATCGAGTCCAGGGCGAACAGCACGTCGGTGGTGCCGATGGCGAGCATGACGACCATCAGCGGGGTCAGGACGCGCTTGCCGTTGCTCTCGATGAACAGCTTGGTGCCGTGGTACTTGTCGGCGACGCCGAACTTCTTCTCGACGGACTTGAGGAGGCGGTTCTCCTCGAACTCCTCCTCGTCCTCGTCCTTGCGCGCCTCCTGGATCAGCTTCCAGGCGGTGTAGATCAGGAAGGCGCCGAAGATGTAGAAGACCCACGAGAAGCTGGCGATGATCGCCGCGCCGGCGGCGATGAAGATCGCGCGCAGTACCAGGGCGATCAGCACGCCCACCAGCAGGACGCGCTGCTGGAGGTGGGAGGGCACCGCGAACTTCGCCATGATCAGGACGAAGACGAAGAGGTTGTCGACGCTCAGGGACTTCTCGGTGATGAAGCCGGCGAAGAACTCCTGCGAGGCCTGGCCGTTGCCGAAGAACCACAGGCCGAGGCCGAAGAGTGCGGCGAGCACGATCCAGACGATCGTCCAGGTGCCCGCTTCCTTGATCGATACGTCGTGCGGTTTGCGGCCGATGAAGAAATCGGCGCCGATGAGGATGCACAGACCGAGAATGGTCAGCACCCAGAGGGTCCACGAAACGTCCACTGCTAATTCGCCTCCGGCAGATGGCTCAGCACACATGTCAGCGTCATCGCTGCCGGAGGTCTCTTCCACCCGGGCGGCCTGGAGGCCGTGGGCCGGCGCCCCGGGACCGGCTGCGTTCACAACCGAGTGGTCCGTATTGACGGGTACGCCGTAGCAGGAAAGCAGGAATACTCCCCTCCGCGTGCCCAGGGTACCCGTCAGAGCCCGTAAAGGTAAAGAGAAGACCAAGGGGCGGTCATGGGCGGGCATCGCGGCGGTGGGCGGCGATCCGTTCCAGGGTCTGTTCCAGGACCCGGCTGCCCGGCGGCGGCAGGTCCGGCTCGAAGGTCCACGCGTGGCCGACCCACGGATCGGCGAGGTGGTTGTCGGGCACCGGCGACAGCCTCATCAGCGAGCGCCACAGCGGATCCAGCAGCGGCCCGTACGCTGAGGCCTCGTCCCGGTCCGCCACCATCAGCAGGTGGACGCCGACCGCCGGACCCTCGTCGGCGAGGTAGCGCAGCCGGGTCACGGCCCGGTCGTCGAACCCGTGCGGGAAGTCGTGCACGATCAGCAGCTGGTCGGCGAGGTCCACATCGGGCGGCAGATCCTCGGGAGCCCCGGCCCGCACCGCCATCTGTACGAGGTCCACCCGGCGGGTCAGCGCCTCCAGGGTCCCCGTGACCCCGGCGGCCCCGGCGGCGGGCGGCCCGGCCAGCACCCCGGCCGCGACGAGCGGCGCCAGGGAGGCGGCCCCCGCCCCGGCGGCGTCGATGACGTGCACGGAGAACCGGTCGCCGGGGTGGACCGCGAGCAGCCGGACCGCGTGCGCGACGGCCATGTCCATGGCGGCCCGGCGCAGCCGGTCGGTGTCCATGGTCATCGCGGCCTCGGAGCCGGTACGGCCGTTGTCGATCCAGAGCCCGCGCTCCAGCGGGGCCCGCACCAGCATGGGGATGCGCAGGTCGGGCCGCTCGGGCAGGTGCAGGTCGCCGAGGCGCAGCGCCAGCGGGGCCTCCTCGGGAACGGCGTGGCCGTGCCAGACGGGGTTGGCCCAGCGGGCGTACGGGGCCGGCAGCGCGGGCTCGACCACCTCGGACTCGGCGATCAGCTGGGCGAGGTCCCGGTCGAGCACGGCCTTGGCCTGGGCGACGAGCTCGTCGTGGCGGGCGCGGGCGGCGTCGCGGGCGGCGTTGCCGGAGCCTCCGAGCCGGTGACGGGGGTCGGACAGGGCCTCGTCGAGCTCGCGGTCCATCCGGGACTCGGCGAAGTCGCAGGCGCTGCGGTAGGCGGCCACGGAGCGGGCCAGGTCCTCGAACATGCCCCAGACCTGGTTGTAGAGCCGTTCCTCCAGGGACCAGCCGCTCGCGTCGCCCGCGACCGGTGCGGGCGGGCGGTCCGCCTCCGGGGAGGGGACGGGGCGCGGGCCGGGCTCGGGGGGCTCCGTGGTCGTGCGGCGGCGGCGCGGGTGGGCGTAGTCGATGGTGGGCGGCCCGCCGATGGTGTCGGCGGACGCGGGACCCGGTGCGGCTCCGGCGGTGCCCGGGTACGGGACACCGGTGGCGGGGAGCGGCTCCGGGGCCGGCGGGGTCGGCGCCGGGGCCTCCCCGGCGCCGACAGCGGCGTCCTGCGGGGCCCGCACGCCGTGCGCAAGGGTGGGCGGGGCCGCCGTCGGCAGGGCGGCCAGGGTGATGTCGCCGGACGGCACCAGCCCGGTGGCCACGTCCGCCAGGGCGGTGGCGGCCGGGCCGCCCAGCCCGGCGTCGGCCAGGAGCGCGCCGAGCCCGCCGGCGTACCCCTGGCCCACGGCTCGGACCTTCCAGGCACCCTGGCGCCGGTAGAGCTCCAGGGCCACGACGGCGGTCTCGGCGTCCAGCCCGGTCAGCGTGTACCCGGCGAGCTCGGCGCCCTCCGGGTCGGCCACGGCCACGTACGACGCGGGGACCGCGCCGAACCCCGCCGGCCCGCCGGGCGGCAGGACGAGGACCACCCCGAGCCGGTGCACGGCGGGGGCGACGGCGTCGAGGTCGACGGCGAAGCGGTGCTCGCCCGCCACCGCCTCCGGCACCTCCAGTCCGGGCAGTCTGCGGGCGCCGGGGTGGGCCACCGACTCGGGGCCGGCCAGCCGGCCGGCGTCGTCGCAGGCCGAGGCCAGGGCCAGCACGGGCGTGCCCGCCGAGACCCTGATCTCCACCCGCGTCCGGGACAGGGGGTGGTTCTGCCCCCGGACCAGTTCGGCCGTCATCCTGCAGCCCTCCCCCGTGCCCTTGCTCTTCTGCTCTGTTCTGTTCGGCTGTTCCGGCGCCGCTTACAGGTGCGGCAGGATCGACGGCATCAGGTCCTGGAACGTCCGGCCGTTGGCCGGGTTGCCGAGGGCCGTCATCTGCCAGCCGCCGCCGACGCGCGACACCTTCGCCATGATCTGCGCGGTGTACTGGCCGCCGCCGTCGAGCGTGTAGCGCGCCAGCTCCTGGCCGTTGGTCTCGTC
This sequence comes from Streptomyces sp. NPDC059355, assembly GCF_042752335.1. Classification (NCBI taxonomy): domain Bacteria; kingdom Bacillati; phylum Actinomycetota; class Actinomycetes; order Kitasatosporales; family Streptomycetaceae; genus Streptomyces; species Streptomyces sp. NPDC059355. The sequence continues at coordinate 140,104 of NZ_JBHYXN010000011.1, forward strand.
GACGATGCGGCAGAAGGCGTTCTGCACCTCCTGGAACGTCTGGCCGGTGAACGAGTTCACCGTGAAGACGATCTGGTCGATGTGCACCGGCACGCGCTGGAGGTCGACGAGGATCGACTCGTCGTCCCCGCCCTGGCCGGCGCCGCCGACGAGGTTGTCACCGGTGTGCCGGACCGAGCCGTCGTCGCTCTGCAGGTGCCGGAAGAACACCACGTCCACCGGCTGCTTGTCGGCGAAGAGCACCGCCGACGCGTCCAGGTCGATCTCCCGGGTCCGCGAGCCGAACAGACCGCGGCGCTTGGCGGCCTGCCAGCCGAGGCCCATCCGGACCGCGGTCAGCGTGCCCCCGTCCTGCTTCTGCAGACTGATGGCCTGACCCTTGGTCATGTTGACCGTCACGCCTGTCCCCTCTCCCTAGCCCGCCCCCGATGTGGGTGCGCATGTGTACCTGCGGCTGCTGCCAACCCTACTGACCGGCTCCGGGTCAGGCGAGGCCCGCTTCCCTCATCTGTCGGAGCTCCTTCTTCAGCTCGCCCACCTCGTCGCGGATCCGGGCCGCGACCTCGAACTGGAGCTCGGCCGCCGCTCCGCGCATCCGCTCGGTCATCTGCTCGATGAGCGCGGCCAGTTCCTCGGCCGGACGGTCCGTCAGCACGGCGGCGTCCCTGGCCGCCTTCGCGGCCTTGGCACCCTTGACCGCCTTGCCGCCCACGGTGACCTGGCCCGCCTTGACCACACCGAGCGCGGGCACGGGAGCCTTGGCGCCCTTGCCGTCCTTGCCCTGGCGGTACCCGGTGCCGAGCAGCTGCTCGGTGTCCAGCTCCTCGCGGGCGATGGTGGCGACGATGTCGTTGATCTTCTTGCGCAGCGGCTGCGGGTCGATCCCGTTCGCCGTGTTGTACGCGATCTGCTTCTCCCGGCGCCGGTTGGTCTCGTCGATGGCCTTCTCCATCGCCGGGGTCATCTTGTCCGCGTACATGTGGACCTGGCCGGAGACGTTGCGCGCCGCGCGGCCGATGGTCTGGATCAGGGACGTGCCGGAGCGCAGGAAGCCCTCCTTGTCCGCGTCGAGGATCGCCACCAGCGAGACCTCGGGCAGGTCGAGGCCCTCGCGCAGCAGGTTGATGCCGACCAGGACGTCGTACTCGCCGGCGCGCAGCTCGCGCAGCAGCTCGATGCGGCGCAGCGTGTCGACGTCGCTGTGCAGGTAGCGCACCTGGATGCCGAGCTCCAGGAAGTAGTCCGTGAGGTCCTCGGCCATCTTCTTGGTGAGGGTGGTGACCAGGACGCGCTCGTCCTTCTCCACCCGCTGCCGGATCTCGTGGACCAGGTCGTCGATCTGTCCCTCCGTGGGCTTGACCACGACCTCGGGGTCGATGAGCCCGGTGGGGCGGATGATCTGCTCGACGAAGCCGTCGCCGCGGGAGAGCTCGTACTTGCCGGGGGTCGCCGACAGGTAGACCGTCTGGCCGATGCGCTCCTGGAACTCCTCCCACTTCAGCGGCCGGTTGTCGAGGGCGGAGGGCAGCCGGAAGCCGTGGTCGACGAGGGTCCGCTTGCGGGAGGCGTCGCCCTCGTACATCGCGCCGATCTGCGGCACGGTGACGTGCGACTCGTCGATGACGAGGAGGAAGTCCTCGGGGAAGTAGTCGATGAGGGTGTTGGGCGCGGAGCCGCGCTCGCGGTCGTCCATGTGCAGCGAGTAGTTCTCGATGCCGGAGCAGGACCCGATCTGGCGCATCATCTCCAGGTCGTAGGTGGTGCGCATGCGCAGCCGCTGGGCCTCCAGCATCTTGCCCTGCTTCTCCAGCTCGGCGAGGCGCTCGGCCAGCTCCGCCTCGATGCCGCGGACCGCCTTCTCCATGCGCTCGGGGCCGGCGACGTAGTGGCTGGCGGGGAAGACGTACAGCTCGCGGTCCTCGCTGATGACCTCGCCCGTCAGCGGGTGCAGGGTGGAGAGGGCCTCGATCTCGTCGCCGAACATCTCGATGCGGACGGCCAGTTCCTCGTAGACCGGGAAGATCTCGATGGTGTCGCCGCGCACGCGGAAGGTGCCGCGGGTGAAGGCCACGTCGTTGCGCGTGTACTGGATGTCGACGAAGCGGCGCAGCAGCTGGTCCCGGTCCATCTCCTCGCCGACCTTGAGGGGGACCATCCGGTCGACGTACTCCTGCGGGGTGCCGAGGCCGTAGATGCAGGACACGGAGGCGACGACGATCACATCGCGCCGGGTGAGGAGCGAGTTCGTCGCGGAGTGGCGCAGCCGCTCCACCTCCTCGTTGATCGAGGAGTCCTTCTCGATGTAGGTGTCCGACTGCGGTACGTACGCCTCGGGCTGGTAGTAGTCGTAGTACGAGACGAAGTACTCGACGGCGTTGTTCGGCAGGAGCTCGCGGAACTCGTTCGCCAGCTGGGCGGCGAGCGTCTTGTTCGGCGCCATCACGAGGGTCGGGCGCTGGAGCTTCTCGATCATCCAGGCGGTGGTCGCCGACTTGCCGGTGCCGGTCGCACCCAGCAGGACGACATCCTTCTCACCTGCACGGATGCGCTTCTCCAGCTCGGCGATGGCCGCCGGCTGGTCGCCGCTGGGCTGGTAGGGGCTGACGACCTCGAAAGGCGCCACCGTGCGTTCGATCTTCGATACGGGCCGCATGAGTCCACCGTACGACCCCCCACTGACACTCACGCAGCCGCGCGGGTCCGGGGCGCCGCGGCGGGGGCGGCCCGGCGCGTCGGCCCGTGCGGCCGGGCGGGTCCGGCGGACGGGTCGGGAGTCCTCCTTTCTGGTCCGTTTGTCGTAGTTCGGTGGCGGCCCGGTGATCTTCAACCGCATGATCGCCGTAGATGTCCCCCGTGTAGTGCAACGCCGCAACGTCTGCCAGTCCGCACGCGTCTGACGCAGGAACAGGGCTCCCGAAACGAGGAGAACGCACATGTACGTCCGACCCGCCGCCGCGGCCACCGCCGCATTCCTGGGCTTCGCCCTGACCCTGCTGGGCGGGACGGCCGCATCCGCCGCCTCCGGCCCCACCGTCCCCTCCACCCCCTCCGGCTCCACCGGTCCCGCGGGTCCCGCGGGTCCCGCAGGCACCCCGGGGCTGCTGGGCCCCGTCGTGTACGCCCACCGGGGGGCTTCGGCGTACGCCCCCGAGAACACGCTCGCCGCGATCGACCTCGCGATGCGGCTCGGCTTCGACTGGGTCGAGAACGACGTCCAGCGCACCAAGGACGGCGAGCTGGTCGTGATCCACGACGACACCCTGGCCCGCACCACCGACGCCGAGCAGGCGTTCCCCGACCGCAAGCCCTGGCGGGTCAAGGACTTCACGGCGGCGGAGATCGCCACGCTGGACGCGGGCAGCTGGTTCGGCGAGGAGTTCGCGGGCGAGCGCGTCCCGACCCTGCGGGAGTACCTCGACCGGGTGGAGCGCAACCGGCAGCGGCTGTTGCTGGAGGTCAAGAAGCCCGAGCTCTACCCCGGCATCGAGAAGCAGACCCTCCAGGTGCTGGGCGAGGCCGGCTGGCTCGACACGGACCACGTGCAGCGCCGGCTGGTCGTCCAGAGCTTCAGCGCCGACTCCGTACGCCTCGTGCACGGCCTGCGCCCGGACCTCGTGACGGCCTTCCTGGGCACCCCGACCCTCGCCGAGCTGCCGAAGTACGCCCAGTTCACGGACCGGATCAACCCGTGGCACACCACCATCTCCGCCGACTGGGTGGCGGCGGTGCACGACCTGAGGGGCGCCCACGGCAAGGCGATGGAGGTGGACACCTGGATCGTCGACGACGCGGCGACGGCCCGCAAGGTGCAGGGGATGGGCGTGGACGGGATCATCACCAACGCCCCGGACGTCGTGCACCAGGCGGTGCTCGGAGCCTTCGCGTTCTAGGGCGTGTCCGCAAAGTAGCGCCGTCCGCCCGCAGGGCGGTCTCGCGGCGTCCGGTGCGTGCTCTCGGCGTGCCGGGCGGAAGCCCGTGTACTGGACGTACTCGGGATTTCGCCCGGTGCGCCGAGAGCACGTGCCGGGCGTCGCGGGGCAGGCGGGACTTTGCGGACACGCCCTGGCGGTGCGGGGGGGCCTTCGCGTGCGGACACCCCCAGGGACGCTCCCGGGCTGTCGGACCCTCCCCGTACGGTGGAGGGGTGGACAGCACCGAGCGGCCCCGCGGGCCGCACCTCGAATGGACCGTCGTCCCCAGCGACATCGGCCCCCTGCTCCTGGCCGCGACCCCGGAGGGTCTGGTCCGGGTCGAGTTCCACGCCGGGCCGGACCGGGTCGACAAGCTGATCGGCTCCCTCGTCTCCCGGCTCGGCGCCGACGCCTGGCGCCCGGCACCGGGGCGGGAGGTGCTGCTGGCCGAGCCGATACGCCAGCTGAAGGCGTATTTCGGGGGCACGCTCAAGCGCTTCGAGCTGCCGCTGGACTGGCGGCTCAGCTCCGGCTTCAACCGGCAGGTGCTCCAGGAGCTGGACCGCTCGGTGCCGTACGGGGCGGTCGTCGGGTACGGGGAGCTGGCGGCCCGCGTCGGCCAGCCGGGCGCGGCCCAGGCCGTGGGCAACGCCATGGGGTCGAACCCGCTCCCGCTGGTCGTGGCCTGCCACCGGGTCGTGGAGAACGACGGCGGCATCGGCGGCTTCGGCGGCGGGGTGGAGACCAAGCGCAGCCTGCTGGCCCTGGAGGGCGTCCTGCCGCAGCCGCTGTTCTGAGGGGAGCGGCGGGGCGCCGGCGGGGGCACGCGCGGGGGTGCACACGTAGGGCCCCAGCAGTGGATCGGGGTCGGGGGGTGCATCCCCCGTTCCGTCCGGCCGTAAGGGGTGGGAAACTGCCGCGGTGACTACTGCCACCGCCTCCGGCCGCACCGCGCCCGTACACCACCCTGCGCCGCGCCGGGGGTGTACGGCATGACCGCGATACCCGGCACCGACCGGCCCGCCCCGCTTGTGAGCGCGGCGGACCTGCCCCAGCTCCAGCGCCGCGTCTCGGGGGTGCTGACGCGAGCCAGATGCTGGGCGGCGTCGGCGTGCCCATCAGCATCGCCCTGGCCCGGTCCTCGCGACGGAGGTCAGCGGCACCGAAGCGCTGTCCGGCTTCGCCTCCACCGCCGCCGTGATCGGCACCGCTGCGGTCTCGCTCCCGCTCGCCGCCCTGATGACCGCGCGCGGCCGGCGGCCGGGGCTGGTCCTCGGGTACGGGATCGGCGCCGTCGGCGCGGGCCTGGTGGTCCTCGCCGCCGCGATCGGGAACTTCCCGCTGCTGATGCTCGGCATGGCCGCCTTCGGAGCCGCCTCTTCGGCCAACCTCCAGGCCCGGTTCGCGGCCGCCGACCTCGCGGCCCCGGACCGCCGGGCCCGCGCCGTCTCCCTCGTCGTCTGGGCCTCGACCCTGGGCGCGGTGCTCGGCCCGAACCTCTCCGCCCCGGCCGGCCGCAGCTTCGCCGGCACCTCCATACCCGAGACGGCGGGCCCCTTCGTGTGGGCCGGCGCCGTCTTCGTCCTCACCGCCGCGCTGATCGGCCTGTTCCTGCGGCCGGACCCGCTGCTGACGGCCCGGGCGCTGGCCTCGCCCGCGGAGCAGGCCACGGGCGGCCGCTCGCTGCGCGCGGGGTTCGCGGCCGTCAAGGGCTCCCCGCGGGCGCGCCTGGCCCTGGTCACCGTCGCGGTGTCCCACACCGCCATGGTCTCGATCATGGTGATGACCCCGGTCGACCTGGGCCACCACGGCGCCACGCTGGAGCTCGTCGGCCTGGTGATCAGCGGTCACATCGCGGGCATGTTCGCCTTCTCGCCGGTCATGGGCTGGCTCGCGGACCGGGTCGGCCGGCTGGCCGTGATCGGCCTGGCGGCCGGCCTGCTGTCGGTGGCCGCCCTGCTCGCCGGCACCGCCGGACCGAGCCACGCGCAGAGCGCGATCGGCCTGTTCCTGCTCGGCCTCGGCTGGTCCGCCGGCATGGTCTCCGGCTCGGCCCTGCTCACCGACTCGGTGCCGCAGGCCGCGCGGGCCGCCGTACAGGGCCTGAGCGACCTCACGATGAACACGTGCGCGGGCGTGGGCGGTGCGGCCGCCGGCCTGGTCATGTCGCACGCGGGCTACGGCTGGCTGAACGCGATCGGCGCGGCCCTGCTGCTGCCGATGGCTGCGCTGGCCCTGTTCACCGCGCGCCGCCACCCCGCCGCCGCCCCGGCCGCTAGTAGCTGATTAGGCCTTGCGCAGCGTCTCGTGGACGGTCCAGGTGGTCTTGTCGCCCTCCCGGAGCACGCACGCGGAGCCGGGGCCCACCTCCAGGGTCTCGCCGCCCTCGACCTCGACGGTGGCGCGGCCGCTGACCACCACGAACAGCTCGTTCGCCTCGGTGTCGGTGACCACTCCCGGGGTGATCTGCCAGATGCCGCGCACCTGGGCGCCGTCGGGGGGACTCCCACAGCACCTTGCCCGTCACGACGGGTTCGCCGGAGAGGATCTGGCCGGGATCGAGGTCCTCGGCCTCCAGTTCGGCGTCCGGTACGGATACGGCGAACGAGGCGGGACCGTGCTCACTGGTGCTCATGCCGACTCACCCTAATCCGCCCGTCCGGCGCTCCGCGGTGACCACAACGTCCATGCTCCGCCCGCCGCACAGGTCAACCTGTCCAGCCGGACGCCCCCTGGGCCGTGTCCTGCCGATCAGGCCGGTCGCCGGGCGCTGAGCACCGGCTGGTGGAATCCCGTGGCCTCGGCCGGGTGCCAGACCGTTTCGGTGAACCCGGCCCCGCGTGCGTGGTCCGCCGTCTCCTCCTCGGGCAGCGCCCAGTACGTGGCCTTGGCCGTCCGGGTGGTCCACGTCTCCCGGCCGCCGGGCGCCCCGGACGGCAGCAGCTGGAACATCTCCAGGTCGTACCGCTCCCCGTCCTCGTGCCACTCCCACAGCTGGAAGCTGATGGTCCGCCCCTCCGGGCCCGTCCGCACGTGCGGGGCGTCGCTCTGCGGCCGGGTCCGCCGCAGTTCGCCGTACGGGCGGGTCGAGAGCAGCAGCAGGCCGCCCGGGCGCAGCACCCGCAGGGTTTCGGCCAGGGCGGCGCGGACCGCGTCGGCCGTGAGGAGGTGCGGCAGGGCGTTGTCCGCGCAGACGACCGCGTCGAACGAGCCGTCCCGGAAGGGCAGGGCCCGCATGTCCGCGGCCGCGGTGGACAGGGCGAGACCGCGCGCGGCCGCCTCGCGGCGGGCCCGGGCGGCCGAGGGCGGGCTCAGGTCGGTCCCGGTGACCCGGTGGCCCGAGGCCGCGAGGCCGAGCGCTTGGGTGCCGATCCCGCAGGCGTTGTCGAGGACGCGGTGCGGGCCGGTGCCCAGGGAGGCGGTGAGCAGGCCGTCCAGTGCCCGGCCCTGGCGGGCGATGCCCGCGTCCCAGTCCGCGTACAGGAGGTCGTACCGGTCGGCGAGTTCGTCGTAGAAGGCGCGCGTGTCCGGGGAGTTCATGCGGGCACGCTACCCGGACAGGTTCGGCGGCGGTGGGCGGGAGGGCGTTTGGGGGCGGGGATCCCGTGCCATGGATGGGACATGCACACATCACCCGAGGTCCCCGTCCTGTCCGAAGAGGTCCGCGAGGCACTGGAGCGGCGCCGTCCGGTCGTGGCCCTGGAGTCGACGATCATCGCGCACGGGTTGCCCCGTCCCCGCAATCTCGCCGTGGGCGCGGAACTTGAGGCGCTGGTGCGCGCCGAAGGCGCGGTTCCGGCCACGGTCGCCGTCGTCGACGGGGTGGCGTACGCCGGCCTCGACAAGGCGCAGCTGGAGCGGATCGCGGGCGGCGAAGGCGTGCGCAAGCTCGGCCACCGGGATCTGGCGCCCGCGCTCGCGACGGGCGCGACCGGAGCGACGACGGTCTCGGCGACGGCCTTCCTGGCCGCGCGGGCGGGGCTGCGCGTGTTCGCCACGGGCGGGCTGGGCGGCGTACACCGGGAGTACGCGCAGACGCAGGACGAGTCGGCGGACCTGGCGCTGCTGGGGCGGACGCGGATCACCGTGGTGTGCGCGGGGGTGAAGTCGATCCTGGACGTGCCGGCCACGCTGCAGCGGCTGGAGACGCTCGGGGTGGGGGTGGTCGGGTACGGGACGGAACGTTTCCCCGGCTTCTACCTGGCCAGTTCCGGCGAGGCGGTGGACTGGACCGTCCACCGTCCGGAGGAGGTGGCCGCGGTGATGGCCGCCCAGGACGCGCTCGGCGGGCCGGAATCGGCGCTGCTGGTGGCCAATCCGGTGGCGAAGGCGGAGCAGTTGGATCCGCAACTGCACGACCGGGTTCTGGCCGAGGCCCTGGAGGAGTGCCACGCACGCGGGATCACGGGGCAGGCGGTGACCCCGTTCCTGCTGGGGTTCCTGGTACGGGCGACGGGCGGGGCCTCGCTGGAGGCCAACCTGGCGGCGGTACGGGGCAACGTGGCGCTCGGGGCCAGGATCGCGGGGGCCTGGGCGGCCCGTCCGTGACGGCGCCCGCGGCGGAGTCCGGGGCCGCATCCGCGGCGGAGTCCGGCGCCGCGCCGGGAGCGCTGCTGGTCGTCGGGGACGTGGTGACGGACGTCGTGGCGGTGCATCCGGAGCCGCTGGCCCCGGCCACCGACACGGCCGCGCGGATCCGGACCCTGCCGGGCGGCGCCGGGGCCAATGCGGCCTGCTGGGCGGCCTACGCGGGGGTGGCGGAGGTACGCCTCCTCGCGCGGGTGGGCACCGAATCGGCCCGGTGGCACGAGCAGTCGCTGCGGGACTCGGGGGTGCGGCCGCGGCTGGTCATCGATCCGGCCGAACCCACGGGGACGGTGGTCGCGCTGGTCGGCAAGGACGCGGAGCGCACCTTCCTCACCGACAGCGGCGCCGCGCTGCGGCTGACCCCGGCGGACTGGGCTCCGGCCCTGCTGGACGGGGCCGCCCATCTGCACCTGTCCGGCTACCTCTTCTTCGCCGACAGCAGCCGCGAGCTGGCCCTGGTCGCGCTGCGGGCGGCCCGGGCCCGGGGGGTGCCGGTGAGCGTGGACCCGGCCTCGGCGGGGTTCCTGGCCGGGCTGGGTGCGGAGCGCTTCCTCGGCTCCGTGGCGGGCATCGGCGTGCTGCTGCCCAACGAGGACGAGGCGCTGCTGCTGGCCGGGCTGCCGGAGCCGGCCGGGGCTGCCCGGGCGGCGGCGGAGCTGAGCCGGCGGGTACCGCTCGTGGTGGTCACCCGGGGTGCGGCCGGGGCGCTGGTGGCGGAGGGGGGCCGGGTGACCGCCGAGGTGTCGGCGGAGTCGGCCGAGGCGGTGGACTCGACGGGTGCCGGGGACGCGTTCACCGGCGGGTTCCTGGCCGCGCGGCTCGCGGGCGCGGCCCCGGCGGACGCGGCCCGGGCCGGGTGTCGGGCGGCCGCGCTGGCGGTGACCCGGCTGGGCGGGCGCCCGTGACGGCGGCCGCGGGCGGCGGGTGAAGGCGCTACGAGCTGTACTCCTCCTGGCCGAGGGTGTCGATCACGCCCGCCTTGTTCACGCTGTAGTGGAACACCAGGCCCTTGTTCGGGTGGGTTTCCAGCCACGAGGTGAGCTCGTGCGTGGTGATCGGCTTGTTCGTGGAGCCGGAGAGGATCGGGGCGTGGGCGCCGATCTTGGCGTCCTCGGCGATCGGGATGTAGGTCTCCTCGCCGACGGTCACGAAGGGGGTGGTACCGCCCGCGACGGGGCAGCCCCAGTGGCCGTGCTTGACGATCAGGCTGTACGCGCCGCCCTCGGGGGTGTAGCGGTGGACGGCGACCTCGTTCGGCGAGACCGCGTCCTTGGAGGCGCAGGCGGGTCCGGGGGCGGGCGGCTTCGGTTTGGCCGGGGCGCTGGCGGTCGGGGACGGCTTCTTCGAGGACGCCGCGGAGGCGGACGGGGCCGCTCCGCCGGGCGCGGCGGAGGAGGAGGCCGTGGCCGGGGGGCTCGCCGGGCTCGCGCCGGGGCTCGTACCGGCGGCGCCCGCGTCACCCCCGTCGCCGTTGCAGGCCGTGAGGGTCATGGCCCCGCAGAGCACCAGAGCGGCGGCCGCCTGCCGCCGCATCCGTCTCGGACCCTGAACCGCGCTACCGCGTCCGCTCATTGCCGTCTCCCTCTGCCAAGGCGCCACCGCGTGGTCGCCGTCGAAGCGTGACGTCAACGTAGTGCGCGGTCACGGCCGGGGCGATGGCCGGATCCCGTTCGTCACCGGTCCGCGATGGCGTTGTTGCGGATCCCGTACGTCCGTGACGGGACAGGGGCGCGGAGCTCAGCCGGCGGAGCCGGTGAGACCGGTCCAGGCGGGGTGGCGGGGGTCGTCGGCCCGGACCACCGCGTCCGCCCGGGCGGCGGGATCGGTCTCGGCCTCGTAGCGGGCGAAAGCGGGCAGGGTCCAGCGGGCGGACTCCTCGGTGCGGCGGGCCAGCGCCCCCGGGGAGAGCCTGATGTGCACGCCGAGGTCGAAGGGGAACCAGTGGCCCAGCAGCAGCGGTCCGTGCACGATCACGACGCCGCCCGGCGGGAGTTCTGTGTACGGGCTGCGGGTCGCCCGGTCGGTCACGGGGTCCCACAGGTCGGGCAGGACCCGGCCGGTGCCGCCGGGGTCGGTCGGGCCGAACACCTCGCGCCACAGGGCGGCGGTGTCGTACCAGCCGCCGAGGTAGGAGTCCACGTCCTCGCGGCCGAACTCGAAGCGGAGGGAGGCGGGGCGCAGGAATCCCCCGGCCGGGACCACCAGGACCGGGCGGCCGCGCAGGCGCAGCGCGTCGGCGAGGTGACCGGCGAGTACGCCGGTCCCGGCGGCGGGCGCGCCGTCGATGCCCACCCGCTGCCAAGTCCCCTCCCCTGCCGGTGACTTGTGTTCGTCGAGGTGGCCGGCGAGCCGCTCGGCCATCCGCTGCCATGTGATCGCTTCCAGCTGCACAGACCCATTGTCAGTGGTGGGCCCTAACGTTTTTCACGAGGGATCACCGGCGGGAAAGAGCCGTTGGCCCGGCCTTGGGGAGGGGTCTGTCATGGCTCGCGAGACGACGTATCTGGAGCTGTCGCAAGACGGCGGCGGGGCGCACAAGTTCTACGAGGTGACCGTGGACGGCACCGCCGTCTCGGTGCGGTACGGACGGATCGGCGCGGACGGCCAGGTGCAGAGCTCCTCTTTCCCGACCGTCGAGAAGGCCCGGGCGGCAGCCGCCAAGAAGATCGGCGAGAAGGTCCGCAAGGGGTACGCGCCGGCCGTGGCCGGGCAGCGCTCGGCGCGGTCGGTGTCCCGCCGCCAGGTCACGTCGGCGCCGTCGACGGCGCGTGCGGTGGCCCCCGTGCTGTGGCGGTTCCGTACGGGCTCCTCGGCGTTCGGGATCCATGTGGACGAGGACCGCTGCTGGGTGGGGAACCAGGCGGGGGACGTCTACACGCTGAGCCACGAGGGCGAGGTGCTGGCCCGGTACTCGCTGCCGGACGGTGTGAAATGCCTGGTGGCGGACGAGTTCTGGATATACGCGGGCTGTGATGACGGCACGGTGTACGACCTGTCGTCGAAGGTGCCGTTCGGGGCCTACGACATCGCGGCGGACGTGGACATCTTCTGGCTCGACATCCACGAGGGCGTGCTGAGCGTGTCCGACCGCAGCGGCGGCCTGACGGTCATCGACCACGAGGACGAGTTCCAGTGGTCGCGGCGGTCGCCGGGGTCGAATGCGTGGATGGTCCGGGCGGACGGGCGGTCGGTCTACCACGGCCACAGCCAGGGCGTGACGGCCTACGCGGCCGACGGCGGCGCGCAGTTGTGGCACACGCCGACCAACGGCTCGGTGCTGTTCGGCTGGCAGGAGGACCACACGGTCTACGCGGCCACCGGGCGCCACACCGTGCAGCGGCTGTCGAAGGCGACGGGGGCCTTGGAGGCCTCGTACCGGTGCGACGCCGCCGTGTACGCGTGCGCGACCTCGCCGGACGGCCGGCACGTGTTCGCCGCCGACTACGCCTCCTCGGTGTACTGCTTCGACGCCGACGGGCAGCGGCTGTGGAAGCTGGGCACCGGCGGCGGTTCGGCCCTGTCGATGCAGTATCTGGACGAGCGGCTGTACCTGGTCACCACGGACGGGTCCCTGATCTGCATGGACGCGAGCGAGGCGGCGATCCTGGCGGCCCAGCAGGGTTCGGTGCCGACGGCCGTGGACGTGAAGTCGGCGGCTGCGCTGCCGGTGTTCACCCCGGCGGTCTCCGCCGCGGCGGTGGCGACCGTCTCGGTGGCGGCGGCCCCGGCCGGCGGTGTGGTGGTGGAGTGCGTGCAGCAGGGCGGCCGGACGCGCGTGCAGGTGGTGTCGGGCGGCTTCGAGTCCTCGTGGAACGTGCAGTTCCCGCGCGGGATACGGGAGCCCGGTGCCCGGTACGTGGTCGACGGGCTGCATGCGGCCTCGGGCGGGTTCTACCGGGTGCGCGGGGAGATACGCCGCCTGGTCTGACCGGGGCGGGGTCCGGCGGGGCGGGTCACGGAAGACGGCCCGGGCAGGCGCACGGTTCGGCGCCGGGCGGGGCGTCCGAGGGTATGGAGAAGGCCTCGTCCTCGGCGAGCGTGCAGGTCACGTACAGCACGACCGGTACGGTGCCGAGGTTGCGGCCGAGGTGCAGGTACTCGACGCCGGGCGGTTCGACGAAGCTGGTGCCGGGGCGGTGCACGACGACGGAGTTGTCGTGCAGGATCCGGGTCAGCGTCCCGGACTTGACGAGCGCGATCAGCGGGACGCGGTGGAAGTGCCAGCCGGTGCAGTCGCCGGGCTCGATGACGATCTCCCGGCCCGCCAGGCCCTCCGCGCCGCCTTCCACGGCTCTCGTGAGCCGCGCCGTCGGCTGCCATCCACCCATGTACGCACCCTTCCCCCATGGGCATCACGGCCCTACCGCAGCCCCAACGCCCCACGGTAGAGGGACATCCGGACATCCGGGAAAGTTGGCGAAACCTCAATCGTCATTTTCCGCCAGGTGATAACCGGTCCGGACAGCGGTATCACATGGTCATGAGCCTCGTGGTGTTCGAGTCGCTGAAGCAGATCCACTGCGCGGAATGCCGCCAGGGGCCGCTCCGGCATCTCGTCCGCGAGGTCGGCGTGCCCCGGTGCCTGGACTGCGCCGACCTGGGCCACCTGGTCTACCTGCCGCGCGGGGACGCCGCCCTCACCCGGCGGGCCCGCGAGGCGAGTTCGCTCTCGGCCGTCGTCGTCCGGTTCAACAAGCGGCGCCGCCGCTACGAGCGCCAGGGGCTGCTGGTCGAGGACCCCGCCCTGGCCCGCGCCGAGCGCGCCTGCCTCGCGGACGCCGAGGCGCGGGCCCGCCGCCGGGAGCGGGACCGGCTGCGCCGCGCCGTCGAGGACACCCGGTTCACGGCGGCCTTCGCCGCCGAGATCGTGCGGCTGTTCCCGGGGTGCCCGGCCGATCGGGCGGTGGCGATCGCCGCGCATGCCTCGCTGCGCGGCAGCGGCCGGGTGGGCCGTACGGCCGACGGCCGGGCCCTGACCGAACAGGCGGTGTCGGTGGCGGTCCGGGCGGCGGTGCGGCACACCGACACCGAGTACGACGCCCTGCTGATGGCGGGCGTCCCGCGGTTCGCGGCCCGGGCCCGGCTGGCCCCCCGGATCGACGCGATCCTGGACGCCTGGCGCACGCCCCCGCCGCCTTCGTCTTCGCCGCCTTCGTCTTCGCCGTCGCCGGCTGTGGACACCTCTTAGGAGGTGTCTACCGGAGGCGGAAGCGACGGTAGAGCAGCACCCCGCCCAGCAGCAGTGCCCCGCCACCGGGCACCAGGTAGCCGACTCCGTCGGCACCGGTGTGGGCGAGCGCCGGGCCCTGCTGCGGCGGCGCGGTCGGGGTGACGGGCCGCTCGACTACCGGCGGCTCGACGACCGGCGGCTCGACGACGGGCGGCTCGACGACGGGCGGCTGAGGCGGCTTGCCGCCGCTGGGCTCGTCGCCGTTGACGGAGGTGTTGCCGGTCGAGCTGTTGCCGACCCCGACGACGCTGACCGAGTTGCCGCTGATGTTGAGGGGGACATCGACCGGGAGCTGGATCCCGTTGCCGGACAGCAGCCCCGGCGAATCCTTTCCGCGCCCGTCGGCATGGGCTCCCCCGCCCGTGTGTGACCCGCCATCGGCTCCGGTTCCCGGTTTCGAAGGATGCGAGGACACCGACCCTGGATGCCCGTCGCCGCCACCGCCCTGGTTGGCACAGCGGTTGCCCGCGGCCGAGTTGAGCAGCCCGACCACACTCACGGTGTTGCCGCACACGTTCACCGGGGTGTGCACCGGCAGCTGCACCAGATTCCCCGACAGCAGCCCGGGCGAACGCTCGGCCTTCCCGCCCGCGTCCGCGTCGGCGAAGGCGAATCCGCCGACACCCGCGACCGCCAGTCCACCTCCCGCAACCACCGCCACGATCAAGCCATTCCGACGACTGTGACGCATGAGTACCCTGCCTTCCGGAGGAGTTCACGGGCACTGCACCCGCACCGGAAACAACGCGGCAAACCCGTTCGGGTTATAGAGCGGGTAGGCATTTCACCCCATCGTGTACTGGGTAGTGCCTACGTCATGACTGAACACCCGCTCCTGCTCCTCGACGTGGACGGCCCCCTCAACCCCTTCCGGTCCCGCCTCGCGGGGCTGCGCGGGTACACGAGCCACCGGATGCATCCGGCGGACTGGATGTCCCGCCGGGACCCCGGCTCCCGCAGCGCCCGGCGCGGGCTGCGCATCCGCCTGCACCCCGCGCACGGCGCCCGACTGCTGGCCCTGCCCTTCGAACTCACCTGGGCCACCGCCTGGATGCACCAGGCCAACACGATGATCGCCCCGCACATCGGACTACCCGGTGATCTTCCCGTCATCGAATGGCCGGAACTCTTCGCCGCCGATCCCGACGGCCTCTTCTGGAAGACCCGCCCGCTCCTCGACTGGGCTGCGGGCCGTCCCTTCGCCTGGGTCGACGACATGATCACCCCGCAGGACCGCGACTGGATAGCGGCCCACCACCCGGCCCCGGCCCTCCCCCTCACCATCCACGCCCGACACGGCCTGCGCGACCGCGACTTCACCACGTTGACGCGCTGGGCGGCCGAGGTCAGCGGCGCAGGGCGGTGAGGGGGTCGGCCGCGGGAGTGCCCGTGGGCCACCAGTCCTCGGTGTCCGGCCGGGACTCGTAGGCGTACCAGAGGCCGTCGCGGCCCAGGCGGAGCTGGCGGGTGTGCGCGGTGAGGCGGTTGCGCTCGGGGCGGAAGGCGCCCTGGGAGGCGGCGATGAGCGCAGGGCGGGCCCGGTCGAAGGGGCCGGCCGGGGGGTCCCAGGCCTCTTCGAGGGCGGCGAGCGCGGGCCGCCCGCCCTGGCGCCAGGCCGCGGCGGCGCGGGCCAGGTCGGTGGTGGTGCTACCAGTGGCCCGGGCCAGGTCCCGGTAGAGGGTGCGGGCCGCGCCCGTGAGGCCGGCCGTGGGGTGCGCGGAGGCCAGGCGGACGGCGTCCTGCCAGAGCGTGAGCCCGGCGATCGGATCCTCGGCGGTGGTGAGCAGCGCGAAGGCGCGGGCGGCGGCGTCCGTGGCGAGCTGGTCCAGGGCCAGCGGGTCGGGGGCCGCCGGGTCGGCCGGGTACGCGGGCGGAAGCCCCACGGCGGCGGGCGCGCGCAGCGGGGCCGGCAGCGGTGGCAGGCTGGTGCGGGTCAGCGCGGCGCGGGCCGGGATCCCGGGGAAGTCCGGTGCGGTGTCGGGCTGTTCACGGGCGGCGTGCGCGGCATTGCGGCGGGTCAGCTCGTCGAGGAGCTCCCGCTCGCCCCGGCCGCGCAGGAGCAGCAGGACGAACGGGTCCTCGTCGAGGAGGCGGGCCGCCCGGTAGCAGAGGGCCGCGGCGTGCTTGCAGGGCGGACGGGCGGTGTCCGGGCAGGAGCAGCGCGGGACGAGCTCGCCCGCGCCGGGCAGGACCTTGCCCGCCAGCGACTGCGGGACCTCCCGCTCGAGCAGGCTCGCGAGGGCCGTGGGGTCCGCGGCCACCGCCTCCAGGAGCTCGCTCCACTCGGCGTCCGGGAAGGGGCTCAGGGCCAGTTCGGTGCGGTACGGGCGGGCCCGGCTGCCCCGGACGTACGCCACGATGCGGCCGGGGGTGACCGTGACCGCGTCGACATGGCCCTCGGCCGCGTACGCGTACCCCCGGGCCAGGCGCGCCGCATCGCCGGACGCCTCTTCGAGCGCCGACACCCAGGCCCGCCCCCACCAGCTGGCGGCCTCCACCCCGGCGGGCACCGTCTCGAAGGTCCGGCGGCGGTCGTCCCGCGCGGTGATCATGCGGGCCTCCTCACCGTGGTCATACGGGCCTCCTCAGCGAGACGAGATCGGCCAGCTCGCGGTCGGTCAGCTCGGTCAGCGCCGACTCCCCGGAGCCGAGCACGGCATCGGCCAGGGCCCGCTTCGCCTCCAGCATCTCGGCGATCCGGTCCTCCACGGTGCCCTCGGCGATGATCCGGTGGACCTGGACCGGCTGTGTCTGGCCGATCCGGTACGCGCGGTCGGTGGCCTGCTCCTCCACCGCCGGGTTCCACCAGCGGTCGAAGTGGATGACGTGGCCGGCCCGCGTGAGGTTCAGCCCGGTGCCCGCCGCCTTCAACGAGAGCAGGAAGACCGGGACTTCGCCCGACTGGAAGCGGTCCACGAGCTCCTCGCGGCGCGCCACCGGCGTCCCGCCGTGCAGGAGCTGGTGGGAGATCCCCCGGGCCGCCAGGTGCCGCTCGATGATCCGGGCCATCGTCACGTACTGGGTGAAGACCAGCACCGAGCCGTCCTCCGCGAGGATCGTGTCCAGCAGCTCGTCCAGGAGGGCCAGCTTGCCCGAGCGGTGCGGGATCCGGGGCTGCTCCTCCTTCAGGTACTGCGCGGGGTGGTTGCAGATCTGCTTGAGCGAGGCCAGCAGCTTCATGATCATGCCGCGCCGCTCGATGCCCTCGCTCGCCTCGATCACGGCCATCGCCTCGTCCACCGCGGCCTGGTAGAGCGAGGCCTGCTCGCGCGTGAGGGAGACCGGGTGGTCGGTCTCCGTCTTCGGCGGCAGCTCGGGGGCGATCCCCGGGTCGGACTTCTTGCGCCGCAGCAGGAACGGCCGGACGAGCGCGGCGAGCCGGGCCACCGCCGCCTCGTTGCCCCCGTCCTCCTCCTGCTGGTGCTCCACCGGGCGGGCGTGCCGGGCCCGGAAGGCCGTCAGCGGGCCCAGCAGCCCGGGCGTGGTCCAGTCGAGCAGCGCCCACAGCTCGGAGAGGTTGTTCTCCACAGGGGTGCCGGTCAGCGCCACCCGGGCCGGCGCCGGGATCGTGCGCAGCGCCTTCGCCGTCGCCGAATGCGGGTTCTTCACGTGCTGCGCCTCGTCGGCGACGACCATGCCCCAGGGCTGCCCGGCCAGCCGGGCGGCGCTCGCGCGCATCGTCCCGTACGTGGTGAGGACGAACCCGCCGGCCAGCCCGTCGAGGCTGCGGCTGCCGCCGTGGAAGCGGCGCACTGCGACCCCGGGCGCGAACTTCTCGATCTCCCGCTGCCAGTTGCCCAGCAGCGACGCCGGGCAGACGACGAGCGTCGGCTCGGGGCGGTCCCGGTGCAGGTGCAGCGCGATCAGCGTGACCGTCTTGCCCAGGCCCATGTCGTCGGCGAGGCAGCCGCCGAGGCCGAGCGAGGTCATCAGGTCCAGCCAGGCCAGGCCGCGGGCCTGGTAGTCGCGCAGGGTGGCCTTCAGCCCGACGGGCTGTGGCAGCGGGGCCAGCGCGCCGGTCAGCCGCTCCCGCAGGGCGGCCAGCGCGCCCACCGGAACCGCCGCCACCGACTCCCCGTCCACCTCGGCCGTCCCCGTCAGTACGGTGGCCAGCGCATCCACCGGGTCCAGCAGGCCCAGCTCCCGCTTGCGCGCCTTGCGCACCAGCTCGGGGTCGACCCGGACCCACTGGTCCCGCAGCCGCACCACCGGCCGGTGGGCCTGGGCCAGCGCGTCCATCTCCCCCGGGGTGAGCCGGTCGCCGCCCAGCGCGAGCTCCCAGGAGAAGGCGAAGAGGTGGCCGGCGTCGAAGAAGGCGGTGCCATCGGTGGCGGAGCCTGGCGCGGTGGACCGTACGACCGCGGTCGCGGACAGCGTACGGGCCAGCTCGCGCGGCCAGTGGACCAGGACCCCGGCCGCCGCCAGCCGGGTCGCGGCCCTGCCGAGGAGGTCTTCGAGCTCCGGGTCGGAGAGGGCGAGGACATCGGGGACCGGCTGGTCCAGCAGCCGCAGCAGCGGCGGCCAGACCCGCGCGGCCCGGCGCAGCGCCAGTACGGCGTCGATCCGGGCGCGCGGCCCGAACCCGGCGGCGGCCGCACCGGCCCACAGCAGCCCGGCGTCGGTGACGAGGGTGGGGTCGGCGAGGCTGTGCACCTGAACCACGGCGGCGCCCGCACGGCGGATGTCGGTGTCCTGGACGGCGCCCCCGTCCTGGCCGGCGCCCCCGTCCCGGGTGTCGTCCGTGCCCTCGGTGTCGTCCGGCCGGTCGAAGAGGCTGAACGAGGAGAGGTCGAGCCGCAGCGAGATCCCTACGCCCGCATCGGCGCCGGCCGCGACCTGTGCGGCCCAGTCCTGTATCCCGGGCACCCGCCGGGGCTCCTGCGCGGCGAAGGGCCGCCCGGCGGCCACCGGCGCGGCCGGGGTGCGGGGCAGGCTGTCGGCGACGGCGTCGAGGAACGCCCGGACCAGCGCTTCCGGTTCGGGCAGCAGGAGCGGGCGGCGACCGGCCAGGGGCGTGGCGTACCCCTCGTACGGGAGGGCGGCGGCCACCGCGCGGAGGTGTCCCACGTCCTGCGCGTCGAGCGGGCCGGCCCGCCAGGCGTCGACCCCGTCGGGGGCGACGCCGGGGAGGAGGAGGCCGCGGGCGACGAGCGCGAGGGCATGGAGGGCGGCGGTGCCCCAGGCGCGGGTGGCGGGATGCGTGGCGGGGCCGCGGGGGGCCCGGGCGAGGAGGGGGAGGGCGTCGGTGACGGAGAGGGTGAGGGAGGCAACGGTACGGGTGCGGACCCCCTGGCCGTGGGGGCGCACGACGGTGAGCGGGGCCGGGGTCCCCGCGCCGCCCTCCGGAAGCGGGTCCCCGTCGGGGGCCCAGAAGGCGATCCGGGACTCGCGGGGGACGGCGGCGGGGAGGAAGACGGCGGGGTGGCGCAGGAGCGCGGTCGCGGGCGGCTGCGGTGTCACGGTGTCGGCTCCTCTCCCTCTCGGCGCGGTCGGATCAGACGGGTCCCGTCTGCCGTCGAGTCTAGGTGTGGGCACTGACAATGCCGCTGAGCTGGGCGGACACCGACTCCCGACCCGCGGCGCGGGGCCCTCTCCCCGCACTTTGAACGCCGGCGGGGCCGGATCGGCCCGGCCGCGTCCGACCCTGGCGGGGCGTTTTGGGGTGGCATGGGGTGGGGACGGCTCACGCACCGCACCAGCTGCCGCATCGGGGGAAACCACCATGCTCCAGGGCCTCGCCGCCGTCGTCGCACTCGTGCTCGCCGCCCCCGGATTCCTCGGCGCCGCCGACCTCCCTCCGCATCCCACCTCGCCCTGGCATGCCGGGAAGGTCACCGAGGGGCTGCCCGAAACGGCGCCGTTCTGCCTGGACGGGGCGCTTCCGGCCGCCGGGAGCCGGCATCGGCACTTCGGGACCGACCTCGACACCGGCGCCGTGCAGGTCTCCGTGCGGGCCTCCTCCGACGCGGCGGCCGCGCGGCCGGCCCGCGGCCTGGAGCGGCAGGTCGCGGCCTGCGCCGCCGACTGGCTGCGGGAGCACCCGGACGGGACGGCGCGGTCGAGGGGCTACGGCGCCCTCCCCGTCGAGGAGGGCGCGCACGTGTACGGCGTGCACACCTCGATCCCGGACTCCGAGCCCGGCGTGCACCTCTTCGGCATCGGCCGCGACGGCTCCACCGTGACCGTCGTCCAGTGGGGCCGGATGGGCGACCTGGGCGACGCCCCCGTCCCCGCCTTCAAGCGGACGACCACGGCCGCCGTGGACCGCCTCGATCCATGACCGGTGGGACCATGGAGTCGAGGCGATGGTCATGCGTTCCGGAAACGAGCCGGTGACCGCCCGCAGTCCGCTGCGGCTGCGGTTCTGGCTGAGTCTGTGGGGGTTCGTCTGGGCCGCCGCCGGGACCGCCGCGTTCTCGCTGGTCGGCCGTCCCGGGTGGGCGGCCGCCTGCGGGGTCGTCGCCGTGCTCGCGCTCGTCGACCTGGCCGTGGTCCTCCACCACATCCACCAGGGCCCGCACTACCAGCCCGGCCCGGAGATCCCCCCGTACGAGCCCCCGCGCCGGCGCTGACCCGGCTCCGCTACTGCTCGAAGCGGGCCGCGGCCACGTAGTCGGGCCGGGGGTCCAGGGCGGCCGCCAGGCGGAAGTGCTTGCGCGCCTGCTCGGGACGGCCGGAGCGTTCGTGGGTGCGGGCCAGGGCGAAGTGCGCGAAGGCGTTGTCCGGCTCCCGCTCCAGCACCAGCTCGAACTCCAGCGCCGCCGGACGCAGTTGTGCGGCGGCGAAGAACGCGCGGGCCCGCAGCAGCCGGGCCGCCGTGTTCTCCGGATGCGCGGCGATGACCGAGTCGAGCAGCTTCACGGCGCCCCGCGGGTCGCGCGCGGCCA
This sequence comes from Streptomyces sp. NPDC059355, assembly GCF_042752335.1. Lineage (NCBI taxonomy): Bacteria > Bacillati > Actinomycetota > Actinomycetes > Kitasatosporales > Streptomycetaceae > Streptomyces > Streptomyces sp. NPDC059355. Next base: position 160,719 of record NZ_JBHYXN010000011.1, read on the forward strand.
GCAGCTGCTCGGCGGCACGGTAGTCGATGACGTGGGTCTCGGGCGACGAGCCGGACGGCGAAGGCTGCTGCGCCGGTACGGACGGTGGCGTGGTGTCGGACACGGTTCGATCCTTCCCTCTGCGACCGCGTTCAACGCCCCGCGCCCCGCCTGCTATTCCATGTGCACGTCAGGCACCGGCAGCGCCTGCCGTGCCTGCCGCGGATTCCCGCGCCTTGAGCTCCGCCCACACCTTGCGCACCTGCGGCTCCAGCGCCTCCAGCGGCCCGCCGTTGTCGATCACGAGCGTGGCCACCGCCAGCCGCTGCTCCCGCGTGGCCTGCGCGGCCATGCGGGCCCGCGCCTCCTCCTCGGCCATCCCGCGCAGCGCGGTCAGCCGGGCCAGCTGCGTCTCGGGGGCCGCGTCCACCACGACCACCAGGTCGTACAGCGGCGCCAGGCCGTTCTCCGCGAGCAGCGGTACGTCGTGCACCACGATCGCGTCGGCCCCGGCAGCGGCTTCCAGCTCGGCCGACCGGGCCCCGACCAGCGGGTGCACGATGGCGTTGAGGGTCTGCAGTTTCGCCGGGTCGGCGAACACGATCGATCCCAGCTTCGGCCGGTCCAGCGTCCCCTCGGCGGTCAGCACGGACTCCCCGAAGGCCGCCACGACGGCCGCGAGCCCCGGCGTACCGGGCTCCACGACCTCCCGCGCGATGCGGTCGGCGTCCACGACGACCGCCCCGTACCCCGCCAGCAGCCGCGAGACCTCGCTCTTGCCGGCACCGATTCCGCCTGTCAGGCCCACCTTCAACATGCCCAGCAGACTAGACCCCGCGCCCGGGCCCCCGTACGGCCCCCCGCCCCGGCCGACCGGGACGAGGACCTCAGCCCTCGCCCTCGCGCTCCGCCAGGAACCGCTCGAACTCACGGCCGATCTCGTCCGCCGACGGGATCTCCTGCGGCTCCGCGATCATGTTGCCCCGCGTCTCGGCGCCGGCCGCCGCGTCGTACTGGTGCTCCAGCCCCTGGACCAGGGAGACCAGCTCCTCGTCGCCCTCGCGGATCTGCCGGTCGATCTCCGTCTGCGCACGGTGCGCCTCGGTGCGCAGCGCGTGCGCCACCGCCGGCAGGACCAGCCCGGTCGCCGCCGTGATCGCCTCCAGCACCGTCAGCGCCGCGTCCGGGTACGGGGAGCGCGCCACGTAGTGCGGTACGTGTGCGGCGACGCCCAGCACGTCGTGCCCGGCCTGGCCGAGGCGGAACTCCACCAGGGACTCCGCGCTGCCCGGCACCTGCGCCTCGTCGAACGGGCTGCGGTGCCCCGGCATGAGGTCGGTCCGGTTGCCGTGCGGGGTGATCCCGACGGGCCGGGTGTGCGGGACACCCATGGGGATGCCGTGGAAGTTGACCGAGAGCCGGACGCCGAGGCGCTCGACGATCTGGCGGACGGCGACGGCGAAGCGCTCCCACTCCACGTCCGGCTCGGGGCCGGAGAGCAGCAGGAACGGGGCGCCCGTGGCGTCCTGGACGAGCCGCACCTCCAGGCGCGGCTCCTCGAACTCGGTCCAGTGGTCGCGCTGGAACGTCAGCAGCGGCCGCCGGGCGCGGTAGTCGACCAGGCGGTCCGCGTCGAACCGGGCCACGACCTGGTGCGGCAGCGTGTCGAGCAGCCGCTCGACGATCTGCTCCCCGGCCTCACCCGCGTCGATGTACCCCTCGAAGTGGTAGAGCATGACCAGCCCGGCCGAGTCCTGGGCAAGCGCCAGATCAGCCACTGCCAGGCCCTTGGCATCCCATTCGTACAAACCCTGTGGATCAAGCACCGCCACCACTCCTCCTCGCCGCCTACTGTGCGCACAACGTCCAAGGCGGCTGCTCCATTCCCCAGTTGGCCGCTTTCACAGGAACGCGACAAGGCCCGCCCCCCGAAGGGGACGGGCCTTGTCGTTCAGCTCAGCTACAGCTCACACCGGGGTGCGATGCGCTGCGATCAGCTCTGGCCGCCGGCCAGCTTCTCGCGGAGCGCGGCCAGGGCCTCGTCGGAGGCCAGGGCGCCCGAGGTCTCGTCCGACTCCGAGGAGTAGGAACCGCCCGAGATGCCCGCACCGGCGTTGCCACTGGCGGCCGGGGCGGCAGCGCCCTCGGCAGCAGCGGCCTCGTCGGCCTCGCGGCTCTTGATGACCTGAGCCTGGTGCTGCTCGAAGCGGACCTGCGCCTCGGCGTACTGGCGCTCCCACGTCTCGCGCTGGGTGTCGAAGCCCTCGAGCCAGTCGTTGGTCTCGGGGTCGAAGCCCTCGGGGTAGATGTAGTTGCCCTGGTCGTCGTAGGACGCGGCCATGCCGTACAGGGTCGGGTCGAACTCGACCGACGCCGGGTCGGCACCGAAGGACTCGTTGGCCTGCTTCAGGGACAGCGAGATCCGGCGACGCTCGAGGTCGATGTCGATGACCTTGACGAAGATCTCGTCGTTGACCTGGACGACCTGCTCCGGGATCTCCACGTGGCGCTCGGCCAGCTCGGAGATGTGGACCAGACCCTCGATGCCCTCGTCCACGCGGACGAACGCACCGAACGGAACCAGCTTGGTGACCTTACCCGGGACGACCTGACCGATCTGGTGCGTACGGGCGAACTGCTGCCACGGGTCCTCCTGCGTCGCCTTCAGCGACAGGGAGACACGCTCGCGGTCCATGTCCACGTCGAGGACCTCGACGGTGACTTCCTGGCCGACCTCGACAACCTCGGACGGGTGGTCGATGTGCTTCCAGGACAGCTCGGAGACGTGGACGAGACCGTCGACGCCACCCAGGTCCACGAAGGCACCGAAGTTGACGATCGAGGAAACGACGCCGGAGCGGACCTGACCCTTCTGCAGGGTGGTGAGGAACGTCTGGCGGACCTCGGACTGGGTCTGCTCCAGCCAGGCACGGCGGGACAGGACCACGTTGTTGCGGTTCTTGTCCAGCTCGATGATCTTCGCCTCGAGCTCCTTGCCCACGTAGGGCTGGAGGTCGCGGACGCGGCGCATCTCGACGAGGGAGGCCGGCAGGAAGCCGCGGAGGCCGATGTCGAGGATGAGACCACCCTTGACGACCTCGATGACGGTACCGGTGACGATGCCGTCTTCTTCCTTGATCTTCTCGATCGTGCCCCAGGCGCGCTCGTACTGGGCGCGCTTCTTGGACAGGATCAGACGGCCTTCCTTGTCCTCCTTCTGGAGAACCAGGGCCTCGATCTCGTCGCCGACCTTGACGACCTCGTTCGGGTCGACGTCGTGCTTGATCGAGAGCTCACGGCTCGGGATCACGCCTTCGGTCTTGTAACCGATGTCGAGCAGGACCTCGTCCCGGTCGACCTTCACGATGACGCCGTCGACGATGTCGCCGTCGTTGAAGTACTTGATCGTCTCGTCGATCGCGGCGAGGAATGCTTCCTCGTCACCGATGTCGTTGACCGCAACCTGCGGGGTGGTGGCGGTGGTCTCGGTGCTGCTCGTCATGTGGGTAAGGGCTCCGGTTACGGACAGAAAGTCGTAGGTACTGCTACGCCGGGAGCCCTTATCGGCATCTGCCGATGAAGCCGGACAGCCAAGGAAGCCCCTACTCCGCCGTGAAGCGGTCAGGGCCTCGAAAACCGAGGGGACATCAACAGATACAAGCGCAGCCTGCTAGGTCTGAGGAGCACAGGCTCGCAGCGCAACTTGTAGCATACGGGGACAGCCGGACAGGGTCAATGCGCGAAGGCGCACACCCCGGGCGGATCACCGCATAACCGGCACAATTCGTGGGCGGGCAGGCGCCGATGGCCCTTCTCTGCCGTGTCACGACTCTTTCCGACTCTTTCCGCAGACTACGACGACGGGCCCCATGAACCAAGAGGACTACGCCTCCGAAGAAGCGTACGAAGCCGACGGCATCGGTCACGGCGGCGTCGAGGACGCCGGCGACGACGCCGAGGCCACCCGGCGTGACGCCAACGAAGCGGAGAGCAGCCGGGCCAGCCGCGGCTGGTGGGACCGCAACGCCGACGAGTACCAGAGCGAGCACGGCGCCTTCCTCGGCGACGACCGCTTCGTCTGGGGGCCGGAGGGCCTCGACGAGGCGGACGCCGCACTGCTCGGCCCCGCGGACTCCCTCAAGGACAAGGACGTCCTGGAGATCGGCGCCGGCGCCGCCCAGTGCTCGCGCTGGCTGGCCGCCCGGGGCGCCCGCCCCGTCGCCCTCGACCTCTCCCACCGCCAGCTCCAGCACGCCCTGCGCATCGGCGAGGACGTCCCCCTGGTGGAGGCCGACGCCGGAAGGCTGCCCTTCCGCGACGGCTCCTTCGACCTCGCCTGCTCCGCGTACGGGGCCGTCCCCTTCGTCGCCGACCCCGTGAACGTCATGCGTGAGGTCCACCGCGTCCTGCGCCCCGGCGGCCGCTGGGTCTTCTCGGTCACCCACCCCATCCGCTGGGCCTTCCCCGACGAGCCCGGCCCCGAGGGGCTGTCGATCGCCGCCTCCTACTTCGACCGGACCCCGTACGTGGAGCAGGACGAGCAGGGCCGCGCCGTCTACGTGGAGCACCACCGCACCCTCGGCGACCGGGTCCGGGACGTGGTGGCGGGCGGGTTCCGCCTGGTCGACCTGGTGGAGCCGGAGTGGCCCGCGTGGAACACCCAGGAGTGGGGCGGCTGGTCCCCGCTGCGCGGCAACCTGATCCCCGGCACCGCGATCTTCGTCTGCGAGAGGGGCTGAGACCCGGTTGACCCGACAGCTCCGCCAGGCCGACCTCGACGCCCTCCCCGTACGGGAGGCCCTGCCCGCCCTGACCTCCGCGCTGGACGGTCACGGCACCGCGGTGCTCTGCGCCCCGCCCGGCACCGGCAAGACCACGCTGGTACCGCTGGTGCTGGCGGGGCTGGTGGGCGGCGGGCCCCGGCGCCGGGTGGTCGTCGCCGAGCCGCGGCGGATCGCCGCCCGGGCGGCGGCGCGGCGGATGGCCTGGCTGCTGGGCGAGCAGGTGGGCGGCTCGGTGGGCTTCACGGTGCGCGGCGAGCGGGTGGTGGGACCGGCGGCGGCGGTGGAAGTGGTCACCACCGGTGTGCTGCTCCAGCGCCTCCAGCGGGACCAGGAGCTCGCCGGCGTGGACGTGGTGATCCTGGACGAGTGCCATGAGCGGCACCTCGACGCCGACACGGTCGCCGCGTTCCTGCTGGACGTACGGGAAACCCTGCGCCCGGAGCTGCGGCTGGTGGCGGCTTCGGCGACGACCGACGCCGCGGGCTGGGCCCGCGTCCTCGGCCGCGGGCGTCCCGGAGGCGCGCCGGTGGTGGAGGCCGCGGGGGTGTCGTACCCGGTGGAGACGGTCTGGGTCCCGCCGGCCCGGCCGGTGCGGCCGCCGCACGGGATGCGGGTGGACCCGGCGCAGCTCGCGCACGTGGCCTCGGTGGTGCGGCGGGCGCTGGCGGAACGTTCCGGTGACGTCCTGTGCTTCCTGCCCGGCGTCGGGGAGATCGCCCGGGTGGCCGGGCAGCTGGCCGGGGTGGAGGCGGAGGTGCTCCAGCTCCACGGACGTGCCCCGGCGGCGGTGCAGGACTCGGCGCTCTCCGTCGCGCCGCACCGCCGGGTGATCCTGTCCACCGCGGTGGCGGAGTCCAGCCTGACCGTGCCCGGGGTACGGGTGGTCGTGGACTCCGGTCTGGCCCGCGAACCCCGGGTGGACCACGCCCGGGGGCTGGGCGCCCTGGCGACCGTACGGGCGTCCCGCGCGGCCGGGCGCCAGCGGGCGGGCCGGGCCGGGCGCGAGGCGCCGGGGGCGGTGTACCGCTGCTGGTCGGAGGCGGAGGACGGCCGCCTGTCGGCGTTCCCCTCCCCCGAGATCCGGATCGCGGACCTGGCGCAGTTCGCGCTGCAGGCGGCCTGCTGGGGCGATCCGGACGCGGCCGGGCTGGCCCTGCCGGACCCGCCGCCGGCCGGGGCGATGGCCGCGGCGCGGGAGGTCCTGGTCGCGGTGGGCGCGGTGTCCCCGGCCGGCGGGGTCACCGCACGCGGGCAGCGGATGGCCCGGCTCGGGCTGCACCCGCGCCTCGCCCGCGCCCTGCTGGACGGCTCCGCCTCGCTGGGACCGCGCCGGGCCGCCGAGATCGTCGCCCTGCTGAGCGAGGAGCCGCCGCGGGAGTACGGGGACGACCTGGCCGCCGCCTGGCGCCGGGCCCGCGCGGGCGGCGACGCCTACGCTGCCCGCTGGCGCACGGAGGCCCGCCGCCTGGAGCGGGCCGCGGGAAGCCCCGCCGGGAGCCCCTCGGGGCTTTCCGACGATGCCGCCGCCGGGCTCGTCGCGGCCCTGGCGTTCCCCGAGCGCGTCGCCAGGGCCAAGGGCGAGGGGGCGTTCCTGATGGCCTCGGGGACGGCGGCCGAGCTCGGTGACGGCTCATCGCTGCGCAGCGCGCCCTGGCTGGCCGTGGCCGTCGCCGACCGGGGGCCGCATTCCGTCTCCGCCCGGGTCCGGCTGGCCGCCGTCGTCGACGAGGACACCGCCCGGGCCGCCGCCGACCACCTGCTGACCTCCGGGGAAGAGGTCCGCTGGGAGGACGGGGACGTGGTGGCCAGGTCCGCGGAACGGCTCGGGGCCATCGAGCTGGCCGTGCGCCCGCTCAGGAGCCCCGACCCGGGCCTGGTCAGGGCCGCCCTCCTCGACGGCCTGCGCGGCGAGGGGCTCGGCCTGCTGCGCTGGTCCCCGGACGCGCGGACGCTCCGGGCCCGCCTCGGCTTCCTGCACCGCACGCTCGGCGGCGGCTGGCCCGACGTACAGGACGACGACACCCTGCTGGACCGCGCCGACGACTGGCTGGAGCCCGAGCTGTCACGGGCCCGCCGCCGCGCCGATCTCGGGCGGATCGACGCCGGGCAGGCACTGAACCGGCTGCTGCCCTGGGCCACCGGCGAGGCCGCCCGCCTCGACGAGCTGGCCCCGGAGCGGATCGAGGTGCCCAGCGGCTCCCGGATCCGGGTGGACTACTCCGCCGAGGGGCACGGGCAGCCGGTCCTCGCCGTGAAGCTGCAGGAGCTGTTCGGGCTGGCCGAGACCCCGAAGGTGGCCGGGGTGCCCGTACTCGTGCACCTGCTGTCCCCGGCCGGGCGGCCCGCCGCCGTCACCGCCGACCTGGCCTCCTTCTGGCAGGGCGGCTATCGCGCGGTGCGCGCCGAGCTCCGCGGCCGCTACCCCAAGCACCCGTGGCCGCAGGACCCGGCGACCGCCGAGCCCACCCGGCACACCAACGCCCGGCTCAAACGGCAGCAGTGAGCCGCGTGGTGAACGCCTCCCCGTCCTGCGCCTCGCCTCGGCGCCGGCCGCGGGCCTCCAGCCACAAGGCCGCCCCGAGCAGGACGAGGGCCCCCGCCGCCAGGCCGATCGGGGCGTACGTGTGCAGCGCGAGGACCTTCGTACGGTTCGACTTGACCAGGTCGACGGTGTACGCGGCGTAGTCCTCGCGCATCTTCACGTGCCCGGCGAAGACGGTGAGCCGGCCGTCGGGCGCGCCGGCCGCGATGCCGCCGCGCATCTCCTGCTCGATGACCTGCTCGGCGTTGACGGGCGCCCCGGTCACCGGGTCGACCCAGAACATCGCCTTGGCCTGGTACCAGAGGCTGGTGCCGGTGCTCTGCTCGAAGGTCTTCGGGTCGATGCCCTCGATCGGCATCTTCTTCGGGAGCGAGACCTTCGTCCACGGGAGGGTCTGCTCGTAGTAGTAGACGTCCATCCCGCGGTACGTGCGCGGTCCGACGTAGTGGATGGGCGAGGCGGTGCGGGTCTGCGCGTCGAAGTAGAGGTAGTCGCGCGGCTCGGTGAAGAACGGCCACTTGAACTCGATGCCCTCGCGTTTGACCGGGTCGCCGTCGACCATCTCGCCGGTGGCGTGCACCGGGTCCTGGCTGTGGGCGTCGAAGATGTAGCGCTCGGGTATCCGGGAGACCATCTTCCCGTCCGGGCCCATGATGTACGTCAGGGTGTCCCAGACGACGACGTCCTTGCCGGCGCTCGCCTCGATCTCCTTCGACGCCTCGACGTTGCCCTTCAGGGTCTGGACGATGGTGACCTTGTCCACCTTCTTGGGCTGCATGCCGGCGGTGTAGTCGAGGAGGGTCGCGTCCTTCGCCTCCAGGACCATCTCCTGGTACTGCCCCGGCGGGATCTTGGCCAGCCGGGGGTACGCGTACCAGCGCAGCAGCGGTGCGAGGGCGGCGAGGAACACGGCGAAGGCGAGCAGGACGAGGCTGGCGGTACGTCTCAAGGCCGGGCCTCCTCTACTGTCCGGGCGCGCTGGGCGCGGTGGTGAGCAGGGGCTTGGGAGAGGTCTTGCCTTCCGGCGCCCCGAGTGCCGTGATGGCGAACACGAGGGCCAGCGCGGCGGCAAGCCCGATGGCGGCGGCGAGGAATGCGCGCATGCCGGGGCCTCCGGAATCTGATGGGACGTCAGGGCGGAGCCGCACCGTAGCAACGCGGGGCGGAGATGAGAACCGTCTCGGGACGGCGGCCGGGCGGACCGGGACGAGGACGGCCCGCCGGTTCCCCGGCGGGCCGTCTCGTGCTGCTCGGTGAACGCCCGGCTACGAGGCCTTGGTTCCGGTGGGGGACGGGGAAGCGGACGGGGACGCCTTGCGCGTGGCCGTGGGGCTCGGGGTGGGCGCGGGAGTCGGCCGCGCGCTCGCCGTCGGCGTGGGCTTCGGGGACGGCGTCGGACTCGGCGTGGGCGTGGGGGGCGGCGTCGGCTTCGGCGTCGGGGCCGGCTTCGGCGGGGTCGCGGGCCGGTCCCCGCCCGCGTTCGGAACCGCGTGGGCGCCCTGGAGGTAGTAGGTGAACCAGGACTTCACCGTGCGGAGGTACTCCGCGGACTGGTTGTACGAGAGCACCGCCCGGTCCAGATCGGCGGGTACGCGCAGATCGCGGCTGCCCGCGCAGAGGTAGCGGCCGGCCGCCAGGGCGGCGTCGTACACGTTGTCGGGATTGCGGCGGCCGTGACCGTCCGCGTCCTGACCCCACGACGCCCACGTGGACGGGATGAACTGCATCGGGCCGACCGCCCGGTCGTACGCGGCGTCCCCGTCGTACTCCCCGCCGTCCGTGTCGCGGATGCTCGCGAAGCCGTTGCCGTCGAGTACGGGGCCCAGGATCCGCCGCAGCGTGGTGCCGTTGGTGTCCACGCGGCCGCCGCCGGCCTGCCCGGACTCGACCTTGCCGATCGCGGCGAGCAGTTGCCAGCGCAGTCCGCAGCCGGGGTCGGTCTGCCCCACCTTCCGCTCGGCCAGCCGGTACGCCGCCAGGACCGTCGCGGGGATTCCCTGCGCGCCTTCCCCGCCGCCCATCGCCACCGGTTCGTTGTGCGTCGCCGGCGCCCCGGTGGCCGGCTGTGCGGCGGCCGGGGCCTCCTGCGGCTGTTCGCCCGCCGGGGGCGGGAGTTCCGCGAGGTAGTCGGAGTCCCCGCCGGACTCCGCCGGCCGTGCGGGCAGCACGGCCGCCTCTTCGGCGTCCGCCGCGGACATCCGCTCCCGCGAGGGGGCCTGGGACCCCGTCAGCGCCGCGGCCACCAGTGCGCAGATCAGGGCCGCGGCCCCACCCTTGCGCAGCCTGCTTCCGATCCGAGCCGACATGAGCCGGGTCCCCTCCCCCTCGACGTCGGCGCGACCCTACGTCAACTCCCTTCAACCTGCACCGATCGGAGTCCGGATTTCACCACTTCCCCACCTGCCGCGCAGCTCACGCATACTGTCCCGGACCATTCGGGGCGCATTGGCCCGAAGTAAGGAAGAGATGCCATGCCGTTCACGCTCAGCCACGCGGCCGCCGTCCTGCCCGCCGTGCGCCGTACGGGCAGAGCCCGCGGACCGCTGGTCGCGTCGGCGCTCGTCCTCGGGTCGTTCGCGCCCGACACGTTCTATTTCGCGGACGCCGTCGTCTCGGGCCTGTGGCCGTATGGAGAGTTCGCGCACTCGCTGCCCGGGGTGTTCACCATGGACGCGGTGCTGACCGCCGCGCTCGCGGCCTGCTGGCTGCTGCTGCGCGAACCGCTGATCGCGCTCCTGCCGCGCCGCCGCCGGGGCCGGATGCACGCCTTCGTACGGGGAGAGGACTGGCGGGGCCGCGGCCCGGTGTCGGTCGCGTCGTGGTTCTACGTCTGCGCCGTCATCGGCTCCCTCACGCACGTGGTGTGGGACAGCTTCACCCACCCCCACCGGTGGGGGACGGACGCGTTTCCCGTACTCGGCGAGCCGTTCGCGAACGGGCTTCCCCTCTATACCTATGTGCAGTACGGGACTTCCGCGGTCGCCGCCTGCGCCCTGCTCTGGTTCGCGGTGACGGCCGTGCGGCGGCTGCCCGACTCCCCCGCCCCGGCGTCCGTGCCGGTGCTCGGCCGGGCGGAGCTGCTGGGCGCGGCCGCCCTGGTCGTGGGGTGCGTGGCCGTCGGGGTGACGATGCGCGTGCTGCGCTTCTTCACGTTCTTCGACCGGATCCGCACCCCGCTCGACATCATCCCGACCGTCTGTTTCGGAGCGGGCGGCGGCCTCGCCGTGGGCCTGCTGCTGTACGGGGTCCTCGTACGGCTCCTGCACCGGCGCGAGCCGGCCCGCACGGACGAGGAGACGCGAACGCCCGCCCCCACCGCACAGCGGCCTGCGGGGACGGGCGTCCGGTGAGCCTGCCTCAGTGCGCGGCCGACTCCCAGTCGGCGCCGACGCCCACCGACACGTCCAGCGGGGCGCGGAGTTCCACGGCGGCGCCCATCTCGCGGCGCACCAGCTCCTCGACCTTCTCGCGCTCGCCCGGGGCGATCTCCAGCACGATTTCGTCGTGGACCTGGAGCAGCATCCGCGACTTCAGCCCGGCCCCGGTGATGGCCTTGTCCACGCGCAGCATCGCGACCTTGACGATGTCGGCCGCGGTGCCCTGGATCGGGGCGTTCAGCGCCATCCGCTCGGCGGCCTCGCGGCGCTGGCGGTTGTCGCTGTTGAGGTCGGGCAGATAGCGGCGGCGGCCGAAGACGGTCGCCGTGTACCCGGTGGCGCGGGCCTCCTCGACCACGCGGCCCAGGTAGTCCCGGACCCCGCCGAACCGCTCGAAGAAGGTCTCCATCAGGCCGCGGGCCTCGGCGGGCTCGATGTTCAGCTGCTGGGCGAGACCGAAGGCGGAGAGCCCGTACGCGAGCCCGTACGACATCGCCTTGATCTTGCGCCGCATCTCGGCGTCGACCTGGGAGCGCTCCACGCCGAACACCTGGGAGGCGACGGTGGTGTGCAGGTCCTCGCCGGACAGGAAGGCCTCGATGAGGCCCTCGTCCTCGGAGAGGTGCGCCATGACGCGCAGCTCGATCTGGCTGTAGTCGGCGGTCATGAGGGATTCGAAGCCCTCGCCGACGACGAACCCGCGGCGGATCGCCCGGCCCTCGTCCGTGCGCACCGGCACGTTCTGCAGGTTGGGGTCGGTGGAGGACAGGCGTCCGGTCGCGGCGACGGTCTGGCTGAAGCTGGTGTGCACCCGGCCGTCGGCGGCGATCGTCTTGACGAGGCCCTCGACGGTGACGCGCAGCTTGGCCTGCTCCCGGTGGCGGAGCATGATCACCGGCAGTTCGTGCTCGGTCTGCGTGGCCAGCCAGGCCAGCGCGTCCGCGTCCGTGGTGTAGCCGGTCTTGGTCTTCTTCGTCTTCGGCAGGTCCAGCTCGCCGAAGAACACCTCCTGGAGCTGCTTGGGCGAGCCGAGGTTGAACTCGTGGCCGACCGCCGCGTGCGCCTCCTTCACCGCCTGCTGCACGGCTCCGGCGAACTGCTGCTCCATGGCCTCCAGGTGGTCGCGGTCGGCGGCGATGCCCGCCCGCTCCATCCGGGCCAGCAGCTCCGAGGTGGGCAGCTCCATGTCGTGGAGCAGCTCGGCGGCGCCGACCTCGGCGAGCTTGCCGGTGAAGGCGTCCCCGAGGTCGAGGACGGCGCGGGCCTGCGCCATCAGGGCCTCCGCCTCGGCGGTCTCGTCGGCGCCGAAGGCCAGCTGGCCGTCGGCCGCGGCGGGCTGGAGCTCACGGTGCAGGTACTCGTTGGACAGCACGTCCAGCGCGAAGGAGCGCCGGCCCGGCTTGACCAGGTACGCGGCGAGCGCGGTGTCCATGGTGACGCCGGCCAGGCTCCAGCCGTGCTCGGGGAAGACCCGCATCAGGCCCTTGGCGTTGTGCACCACCTTGGGCTTCGCGGCATCGGCGGCCCAGGCGGCGAAGGCCAGCTCGTCGGCCTCGTCCAGCGCGGACGGCTCGAACCAGGCGGCGGCCCCGCCGGCCGCGGCCAGCGCGATCTCGCTGACATTGCCCTGGCCCAGCGCCCAGCTGTCCACGGTGGAGATGCCCAGGGGCTCGCCCGCGCGGGCCGCCAGCCACGGCGCCAGCTCGCCGGCGCCCAGCACGCTCGCGTCGAGCTCCACGCCGGCGGCCGGAGCCGGGGCCGGCTCCTCGGCGGCGCCCGGGTCCACGGCCAGCAGCCGCTCGCGCAGCGAGGCGTTGCGGATCTCCAGCACGTCCAGCACGCCCGTGACCGCGGAGCGGTCGTAGGGGAGGCGGGCCAGGTCGCCCGCGGCCTGGGGCAGCTCGACGTCCTTGACCATCTCGGTCAGGACCCGGTTGAGCTTCACGGCTTCCAGGTGGTCCCGGAAGTTCTGCCCGGCCTTGCCCTTGACCTCCTCTGCGCGCTCGACGAGCTCCGCGAACGAGCCGAACTGGGTGATCCACTTGGCGGCGGTCTTCTCGCCGACGCCGGGGATGCCCGGCAGGTTGTCCGACGGGTCGCCGCGCAGCGCCGCGAAGTCCGGGTACTGCTGCGGGGTGAGCCCGTACTTCTCCTCGACCTTCTCCGGGGTGAACCGGGTCAGCTCGGAGACGCCCTTGGTCGGGTACAGCACGGTGGTGTGCTCGGAGACGAGCTGGAACGAGTCCCGGTCCCCCGTGACGATCAGGACGTCGAAGCCGAGGGCCTCCGCCTGCGTCGCCAGCGTGGCGATCACGTCGTCGGCCTCGAAGCCGTCGACCGCGAACCGCGGCACCTTCATCGCGTCCAGGAGCTCGCCGATCAGCTCGACCTGCCCCTTGAACTCGTCGGGGGTCTTGGAGCGGTTCGCCTTGTACTCGGGGAACTCCGTCGAGCGCCACGTCTTGCGCGATACGTCGAACGCCACCGCGAAGTGCGTGGGCGCCTCGTCGCGCAGCGTGTTCGCCAGCATCGACGCGAAGCCGTAGATGGCGTTCGTCGGCTGCCCGGTCGCCGTCGTGAAGTTCTCCGCGGGCAGCGCGAAGAACGCCCGGTACGCCAGGGAGTGCCCGTCCATGAGCATCAGGCGGGGGCGGTCCGCTGCGGTCGGCTGGTCGGTCTTCTTCGATGCTTTCTCTGCCACACCCTCGATCCTAGGCGGCCCCGCTGACAATTCCGGCGTCGGCGATGTCCGCAGGGCGTGACAGGATCGGACGCCTACTCGAATACGAACAGCGGCCCACGCCGCGATGCTCGACTGCTCAAAGGGGAGCGACATGGCCACCAAGCCGCCCGCAGGTGATCCCGCACAGGACGCGCCGCAGGTCGCGCCCCCCAAGCAAGCCGCGGCCGGCCTGCCCGCCATCGGGCACACCTTGCGGATCGCGCAGCGGCAGATGGGCGTCGCCCGTACCGCGCGCACCCTGCTCAAGGTCAACCAGAAGAACGGCTTCGACTGCCCGGGCTGCGCCTGGCCCGAGGGCGACAAGCGGCACACGGCCGAGTTCTGCGAGAACGGCGCCAAGGCCGTCGCCGAGGAGGCCACGCTGCGCCGGGTCACCCCGGAGTTCTTCGCCGCGCACCCGCTGGCCGACCTCGCCGGCCGCTCCGGTTACTGGCTGGGTCAGCAGGGCCGCATCACCGAGCCGATGTACCAGCCCGAGGGGGCCGACCGGTACGAGGCCGTTCCCTGGGAGCGGGCCTTCGAGATCATCGCCGAGGAGCTGAAGGCCCTCGGCTCCCCCGACGAGGCCCTCTTCTACACCTCGGGCCGCACCAGCAACGAGGCCGCGTTCCTCTTCCAGCTCTTCGCCCGCGAGTTCGGCACCAACAACCTGCCCGACTGCTCGAACATGTGCCACGAGTCCTCGGGCTCCGCGCTGAACGAGACCATCGGCATCGGCAAGGGCAGCGTCAACCTCGAAGACCTCCACCAGGCCGACCTGATCATCGTCGCCGGGCAGAACCCGGGCACCAACCACCCGCGCATGCTCTCCGCCCTGGAGAAGGCCAAGACCTCCGGCGCGAAGATCATATCGGTGAACCCGCTGCCCGAAGCCGGCATGGAGCGGTTCAAGAACCCCCAGACCCCGGTCGGCATGCTCAAGGGCACCGCCCTCAACGACCTCTTCCTGCAGATCCGCATCGGCGGCGACCAGGCCCTCTTCCGCCTCCTCAACAAGCTCGTCATCGAGACCGAGGGCGCCACCGACGAGGCCTTCATCCGCGAGCACACCCACGGCTACGAGGAGCTGGCGGCCGCCGCCGGGGAAGCCGACTGGGACGAGACCCTCACCGCGACCGGCCTCACCCGCCCCGAGATCGAGCAGGCGCTGGCCATGATCCTGGCCTCGAAGCGCACCATCATCTGCTGGGCCATGGGCCTCACCCAGCACAAGCACTCCGTCGCCACCATCCGCGAGGTCGTCAACCTGCTCCTGCTGCGCGGCAACATCGGCCGCCCCGGCGCCGGCGTCTGCCCCGTCCGCGGCCACTCCAACGTGCAGGGCGACCGCACCATGGGGATCTTCGAGCGCCCCGCGCCCGCTTTCCTCGACGCACTCGACAAGGAATTCGGCATCACCTCGCCGCGCGGCCACGGCTACGACGTCGTGCGCTCCATCCAGGCCCTGCGCGACGGCGAGGCCAAGGTCCTCTTCGCCATGGGCGGGAACTTCGTCGGCGCCACCCCCGACACCGACGTCACCGAGGCCGCGATCCGCCGCGCATCCTTGACCGTCCACGTCTCCACCAAGCTCAACCGCTCCCACGCGGTCACCGGCCGGCGCGCCCTGATCCTGCCCACCCTCGGCCGCACCGACAAGGACGTACAGGCGAGCGGCAAGCAGTTCGTCACCGTCGAGGACTCGATGGGCATGGTCCACGCCTCCCGCGGCAACCTCGCCCCCGCCTCCCCGCACCTGCTCTCCGAGCCCGCGATCGTCGCCCGCATGGCCCGCGCCGTCCTCGGCGCCGCCTCCGCCACCCCGTGGGAGGAATGCGAGCGGGACTACGCGGCCATCCGCGACCGGATCTCCCGAGTGATCCCCGGCTTCGAGGACTTCAACGCCCGCGCGGCCCGCCCCGAGGGCTTCCGCCTCCCGCACGCCCCGCGCGACGAGCGCCGCTTCCCCACCAAGACCGGCAAGGCGAACTTCACCGCCGCCCCCGTCGAGTACCCGAAGATCCCCGAGGGCCGGCTGCTCCTGCAGACCCTGCGCAGCCACGACCAGTACAACACCACCATCTACGGCCTCGACGACCGCTACCGCGGGATCACCGGCGGCCGCCGCGTGGTCATGGTCAACCCCGAGGACGCGGCGGAGCTCGGCCTCGCGGACGGCTCGTACACGGACCTGGTCGGCGAGTGGAAGGACGGGGTCGAGCGGCGCGCGCCCGGTTTCCGCGTCGTGCACTACCCGACCGCCCGCGGCTGCGCGGCCGCGTACTACCCCGAGACCAACGTGCTGGTCCCGCTCGACTCCACGGCGGACACCAGCAACACCCCCGCGAGCAAGTCCGTCGTCGTCCGCTTCGAACCAGCCTGATAGAACGACCTCAGGACAAGACGGTTAACGAGCGTTGACACACGAACGGAGCCTGCCCATGGGCGAGCAGCACGCTGTGAAGTTCCCGCAGGAGGTCCTCGACGAGTACACGGCCCTGGGCATCGACCTGCCCTCGCTGTTCTCGGCGGGCCACCTCGGCGAGCGGATGGACATCCGCATCCTGGAGGCCTCGGCGGAGCGCGTCGTCGCCACCATGCCCGTCGAGGGCAACACCCAGCCGTACGGGCTGCTGCACGGCGGCGCCTCGGCCGTGCTCGCCGAGACCCTCGGCTCGGTCGGCGCCATGATGCACGGCGGCATCAACAAGATCGCCGTCGGCGTGGACCTGAACTGCACCCACCACCGCGGTGCGCGCTCCGGCCTGGTCACCGGCGTCGCCAGCCCCGTACACCGCGGCCGCTCCACCGCCACGTACGAGATCGTCATCAGCGACGAGCAGGACCGGCGCGTGTGCACCGCCCGCCTGACCTGCCTGCTGCGCGACGCGGACCCCGCCGCCAGGGCCTGACCCGCCCGCGAAGAGCCTCCGCAGGCCCGGATCCCGCCCCCGCCGAGGGGCCGGACCCGGGCCTGCGGCGCGTACGGGCCCGGCAACCACCCGGAATCCGCCAGTCCGCACCCGGCACAGCAACGACTGTTGTGTCACCGAAGGTGACGGCCTACCTTCCCTTCATGGGGACCCAGCCACGCACCGCGGCCCGCTGTGGTGCCGCCGCACTCCTGGCGGCACTCACCCTGTCCGGATGCTCCACATCCGCCCCACCCGCCCCGCGGACCACGCCAACGCCCGTTTCCAGCCCTTCCTCGCCCGCCCAGATCTGCACGAGCCTGGTGTCCTACTGGGCGAAGGAGGCCCTCAAGGGCGGAAAGTGGGCCGGGCTCGACTGGGAGCAGAAGGGCATGTCCAACGACCAGTACAAGATCCACGAGGAAGTCGTGGCCGCAGGTCGCGCCGAGGAGCGAACTGCCGGTCTGGACAAGGCACTTGAGCTCGCCGACCGGCTCACCGCACAGCGCTGCGCCGAACAGAACGGGGCAACCTGGAGCTCCGAGAACTGGCGGCCTCCGAGCCCGCCCGGATGACCGGAATCCCGCGCACGCTGTCCGACTTCCGGGCGCCCTGCGGCGCGGACCCGATCCGCAGGTCGGAAGCCTGCCGCACCCCTGACCAAGATCCATCCACCTGAAGTGGATCAAGGGGAGAAATTACCCACAGTAATGCCGACGCCCCACAGAATCCCGTTTTACCCCCGCGGAATGCAACCCGCCGGATTCTTCCGGACACGGTCAGCGACATTCTTGCCCTTTTGATCAATGACAGGAGCATGGACCCCTCAAGCCCCTTAGGGGAACGGGGAATTCTCACCATGCGGACATTCCCCGAAGTGGTTAAACGTCCGAATTGTCCGCACTCCCGCCACACATTCTTGGCCTCGGCATAACAAGACAGTCACATCCTCCTTTCCCCGCTCCCCGCACTCGCCACCTCGGCCTAGAGTCACGGCCAGTCACCGCGCCACAGGGCGCAACCCGGCACGGCCGTGGACATCCCAGTGCGGCCCGGCGACCCAACGGCACCTCATCTGAGGCGGCCGCGCCAGGGAAAGGAAGAATCGTGCGACACCGTTCTTTGCTCGTCCTCACCACCGTGATCACCACGGGAGCACTGACCCTCACCGCCTGCGGATCGCGCAATGAGGCCAAGACCGGCGGGGACAAGGCCGACGGCTCCAAGACCGTCGTCGTCATCGGCGTGGACGCCCCGCTCACCGGCTCGCTCTCCGCGCTCGGCCAGGGCATCAAGAACTCGGTAGACCTCGCGGCCAAGACGGCCAACAAGAACAACGAGGTCCCCGGTATCGAGTTCAAGGTCGAAGCCCTCGACGACCAGGCGGTCCCCGCCTCCGGCCAGGCCAACGCCACCAAGCTCGTCGGCAACAAGGACGTCGTCGGCGTCGTCGGCCCGCTGAACTCCGGCGTCGCGCAGCAGATGCAGGGTGTCTTCGCCTCCGCCAACCTGGCGCAGGTCTCCCCCGCCAACACCAACCCCGCGCTCAGCCAGGGCGACAACTGGGGCAAGGGCGAGTTCAAGCGCCCCTTCAAGACCTACTTCCGCACCGCCGCCACCGACGTGGTCCAGGGCAAGTTCGCCGCCCAGTACCTCTTCAAGGACGCCGGCAAGAAGAAGGTCTTCGTCGTCGACGACAAGCAGACCTACGGCGCCGGTCTCGCCGCGATCTTCTCCGACGAGTTCAAGAAGCTCGGCGGCGAGGTCGTCGGCACCGACCACGTCACCGTGAAGGAGACCGACTTCTCCTCCACCGCCGACAAGGTCAAGGCCTCCGGCGCCGACTCCGTCTACTTCGGCGGCCAGTACCCCGAGGGCGGCCTCCTCGCCGACCAGGTCAAGAAGGCCGGAGCCAACATCCCGCTCATGGGCGGCGACGGCATCCAGGACCCCGCCTTCATCACCGCCTCCGGCGAGGCCAACGAGGGCGACCTCTCCACCTCGATCGGCTACCCGGTCGAGAAGCTGCCCACCGCCAAGACCTTCATCGCCGACTACCAGGCCGGCGGCTACAAGGACCCCTACGCGGCTTACGGCGGCTACTCCTACGACGCCGGCTGGTCCGTCGTCCAGGCCGTCAAGGCCGTCGTCGCCGCCAACGGTGGCAAGCTCCCCACCGACGCCCGCGCCAAGGTCGTCGAGGCTCTCGGCAAGGTGTCCTTCGAGGGTGTGACCGGCAAGGTCGCCTTCGACGAGTACGGCGACACCACCAACAAGCAGCTCACGGTCTACAAGGTCGAGGGCGGCAAGTGGATCGACGTCAAGAGCGACACGTTCAACCAGTAATCCCGCAGGACCCCCGCATTACCAGCCGCACCTGAACCAAACCCACCGCGCGAGGGCGCAACAGCGCCCTCGCGCGGAGTCTTATCCGACACGCTCATCGGAGGCCCTGCGGTGCACGAACTGCCGCAACAGCTGGCCAACGGCCTTGCCCTCGGTGCCCTTTATGGCCTCATAGCCATCGGGTACACCATGGTCTACGGCATCGTCCAGCTCATCAACTTCGCCCACGGCGAGATCTTCATGATCGGCGGCTTCGGCGCGCTCACCGCCTACGCCGCACTCCCGACCGGCACCTCCCTGCTGATCGCGATACCCGTCATGATCGTCGGAGGCGCACTCGCCTCCGTCGCCGTAGCCACCGCAGCCGAACGCTTCGCGTACCGTCCCCTGCGCAGCGCTCCCCGGCTCGCCCCCCTCATCACCGCAATCGGCCTCTCGATCGCGCTGCAGCAGCTCGTCTGGCAGTTCTACCCGGATGCCAAGAAGGCCGTCAGCTTCCCCGAGTTCAAGGGTGAAGCCTTCAAGATCACCGACAGCCTGGCCATCCAGCGCGCGGACCTCTTCGTCCTCATCCTCGCCCCGCTCTGCATGCTCGCCCTCGGCATCTTCGTCCAGAAGAGCCGCAGCGGCCGCGCCATGCAGGCCACCGCGCAGGACCCGGACACCGCGAAGCTGATGGGCATCAACACCGACCGCATCATCGTCATGGCCTTCGCCATCGGTGCCGCGTTCGCCGCCGTCGCCGCCGTCGCCTACGGCCTCGACAAGGGTCAGATCAACTTCGAGATGGGCTTCATCCTCGGCCTCAAGGCGTTCACCGCGGCCGTCCTCGGCGGCATCGGCAACATCTACGGAGCCATGGTGGGCGGCGTCGTCCTCGGCCTCGCCGAGGCCCTGTCGATCGCTTACATCGAAGACATCCCCGGCATGTCGCAGCTCGGCGGTGGAGCCTGGTCCAACGTCTGGGCGTTCGTACTCCTCATCGTCGTCCTCCTCGTGCGGCCACAAGGCCTGCTCGGTGAGCGCGTCGCGGATCGGGCGTGAGAACCATGACCAACGAAGCCACTCTCCCCCTCGAGGGCGAAGCCACCGCCGCCGGCACCGGTGCCGTCTCCCGCACCGCACTGCTCTACACGGTCATCGGCGGAAGCCTGCTGACGATCGTCAGCACCTTCCTCGCCTGGACCTGGACCGCCGAGTTCCCCGGTGACCTCACCTACTACGGCAGCCCGGCCCCCATCCAGTTCGTCAGCCTCGCAGGAGCCGTCCTCACCCTCGTCTACGCGCTCTCCGCGCTGGGCGTGAAGGGCCTCGGCTGGCTCGCCCCCACGGGCTCCCGCAAGGCCATCGAGTTCCTGGCCGTGGGCAACTTCCTGGCCACCGGATTCACGGTCGTCTCGATCACCGTCGTCCTCGGCGGTGTCGTCCACCTCGAACCCGGCGCCTACGCCGCCTTCGTCGGCTCGCTCGTCCCGGCCCTCGCCTCGCTCAAGCTCCCCGACGACACCCGCAAGGCGGCCCCCGCCAAGAAGCTGCCGTCCTGGGCCGAAATCCTCATCATCGTCGGCGTCTTCGCCCTCGGCCTCTACGTCGTCACCTACGGCATCGACACCGACGACAAGGAGCCTCAGCTCTTCGTCGCCTACCTGATCACCGTCGGCGCCGCAGCCCTCGCCCTGCTCAAGTCGGGCCTCCTCGACCGGTTCAGCGCCATCACCGCGAAGAACCGTCAGGTCACCCTGATCGGCAGCGCGGCCGTCGCGATCACCTTCCCGTTCATCCAGCAGAGCGGCGACACGTACACGCTCATCGCGGTGAACATCCTGATCTTCGCGACCGTCGCCCTCGGCCTCAACGTCGTCGTCGGCCTCGCGGGCCTCCTCGACCTCGGTTACGTCGCCTTCCTCGGCGTCGG
Organism: Streptomyces sp. NPDC059355; assembly: GCF_042752335.1. Lineage (NCBI taxonomy): Bacteria > Bacillati > Actinomycetota > Actinomycetes > Kitasatosporales > Streptomycetaceae > Streptomyces > Streptomyces sp. NPDC059355. The sequence goes on from NZ_JBHYXN010000011.1 coordinate 181,296, forward strand.
CGCCTACGCAGCGGCCCTGGTCTCCGGAAGCACTGCCTCCGCCTTCGGCTTCCAGCTCCCCTTCTGGGCGGCCGTCATCGTCGGCGCCCTCGCCTCGCTGATCTTCGGCGTGGTCATCGGAGCCCCGACCCTGCGCCTGCGCGGCGACTACCTCGCCATCGTCACCCTCGGCTTCGGAGAAATCTTCCGCATCGCCATGGGCAACCTCGACGGCACCTCCGGCCCGGACATCACCAACGGCCCCAACGGCATCCCGAACATCCCCCACCTCGAACTCTTCGGGTGGAACTTCGGGGAGTCGCACACCGTCGGCGGCATCGTCCTCGGCGCCTACGCCAACTACTACTTCCTGATGCTGCTCGTGATGGCGCTCGTCATCCTGGTCTTCGCCCGTGCCGGCAACAGCCGCATCGGCCGCGCCTGGGTCGCCATCCGCGAGGACGAGACGGCCGCCGAAGCCATGGGCATCAACGGCTTCAAGGTCAAGCTCATCGCCTTCGCCCTCGGCGCCACCCTCGCCGGCCTCGCCGGCACGGTGCAGGCACACGTCAACAGCACGGTCGTCCCCGAGAACTACGTCTTCGCCGGGCCCGTCCCGCCGAACTCCGCGTTCCTCCTCGCCGCCGTCATCCTCGGCGGCATGGGCACCATCCGCGGCCCCATCCTCGGCGCCGCGCTGCTGTTCCTGATCCCGGCGAAGCTGGCCTTCCTCCAGGACTACCAGCTCCTCGCGTTCGGCATCGCCCTCATCCTGCTCATGCGCTTCCGCCCCGAAGGTCTCATCGCCAACAAGCGCGCGCAGCTCGAGTACCACGACGAAGAGACGACTGACCAGGCCCCCACGGACCTGGCCACCGCCAAGGCGGGTGCGTGAACACCATGACCACCACCACAGACACCACCACGGCGACCACGGTCCTCGAAGCCAGCGGCGTCACCATGCGCTTCGGCGGCCTCACCGCCGTCAAGGGCGTGGACCTCAAGGTCAACGCGGGCGAGATCGTCGGACTCATCGGCCCCAACGGCGCCGGCAAGACCACCTTCTTCAACTGCCTGACCGGGCTGTACGTCCCCACCGAGGGAACCGTCAGCTACAAGGGCACGGTCCTGCCGCCCAAGCCGCACCTGGTCACCAGCGCCGGCATCGCCCGCACCTTCCAGAACATCCGGCTCTTCCACAACATGACGGTGCTGGAGAACGTCCTCGTCGGACGCCACACCCGCACCAAGGAAGGCCTCTGGTCCGCCCTCCTGCGCGGCCCCGGCTTCAAGAAGGCCGAAGCCGCCAGCGAGGCACGGGCGATGGAGCTCCTGGCGTTCATCGGCCTGGAGAAGAAGGCCCAGCACCTCGCCAAGAACCTCCCCTACGGCGAGCAGCGCAAGCTCGAGATCGCCCGCGCCCTCGCCAGCGACCCCGGCCTCATCCTCCTGGACGAGCCGACCGCCGGCATGAACCCGCAGGAGACCCGCGCGGCCGAAGAGCTCATCTTCGCCATCCGGGACATGGGCATCGCCGTACTCGTCATCGAGCACGACATGCGCTTCATCTTCAACCTCTGCGACCGCGTGGCCTGTCTCGTCCAGGGCGAGAAGCTCATCGAGGGCACCGCGGCCGAGGTCCAGGGCGACGAGCGCGTCATCGCCGCCTACCTCGGAGAGCCCTTCGAGGGCGACCCGGGCGCGGCCGAGGCGGCCGCGATCGCCGAGGTCGCCGAGGTCGAAGCCGCCGAGGAGCACGCGGCGGTCGAGACGGAGACCGAAGCCGACGCGGAGGCACCGGCGGAAGCCGATGCACCGGCCGAGGCGGAGGCACCGGCGGAAGCCGCGGCCGACGCGGAGCCGGACGCCGAGCCGGCCGCGGACGCCGAGCCGGCCGCGGACGCCGAGTCGGCCGCGGCCCCGGACAGCACCACCAGCACGGACGGAGAGGCCAAGTGACCGCACTGCTCGAGGTCAAGGACCTCAAGGTCGCCTACGGCAAGATCGAAGCCGTCAAGGGCATCTCGTTCGAGGTCAACGAGGGCGAGATCGTCTGCCTCGTCGGCACCAACGGCGCCGGCAAGACCACCACCCTGCGCACCCTCTCCGGCCTCCTCAAGCCGGTCGGCGGCACCGTCGTCTTCGACGGCAAGCCGCTCGCGCAGGTCCCCGCCCACAAGATCGTCTCCCTGGGCCTGGCCCACTCCCCCGAGGGACGCCACATCTTCCCCCGGCTGACGATCGCCGAGAACCTCCAGCTCGGCGCGTTCCTGCGCACCGACAAGGAGGGCATCGAGAAGGACGTCCAGCGCGCCTACGAGATGTTCCCCATCCTGGGCGAACGCCGAAAGCAGGCCGCCGGCACCCTCTCGGGCGGTGAGCAGCAGATGCTCGCCATGGGCCGGGCGCTCATGTCCCGCCCCAAGCTGCTCATGCTGGACGAGCCCTCCATGGGCCTCTCGCCCCTCATGATGCAGAAGATCATGGCGACCATCGCCGAGCTCAAGTCCACGGGCACCACCATCCTGCTCGTCGAGCAGAACGCCCAGGCCGCCCTCTCGCTGGCCGACCAGGCCCACGTGATGGAGATCGGCAAGATCGTGCTCAGCGGCTCCGGCCAGGAGCTCCTGCACAACGAGGACGTCCGCAAGGCCTACCTCGGCGAGGACTGATCCCCTCACACACGAGAGGCCCGCCACCGGGAACGGTGGCGGGCCTCTCGCGTACGCACGGACTACTTCGCGGCGTTCCTCTTCTCCTCGGCGTCCTCGATGACCGCCTCGGCCACCTGCTGCATGGACATGCGACGGTCCATGGACGTCTTCTGGATCCACCGGAACGCGGCCGGCTCGCTCAGCCCGTACTGCGTCTGCAGGATGCTCTTGGCCCGGTCCACGAGCTTGCGGGTCTCCAGCCGGAGCGAGAGGTCCGCGACCTCCTTCTCCAGCGCCTTCAACTCCGCGAACCGCGACACGGCCATCTCGATGGCCGGCACGACGTCGCTCTTGCTGAACGGCTTCACCAGGTACGCCATGGCCCCGGCGTCCCGCGCCCGCTCGACGAGGTCGCGCTGCGAGAACGCCGTCAGCATGAGCACGGGGGCGATGGACTCCTCCGCGATCTTCTCGGCCGCGGAGATGCCGTCCAGGACGGGCATCTTCACATCGAGGATGACCAGGTCGGGCCGGTGCTCCCGCGCGAGCTCGACGGCCGTCTGCCCGTCCCCGGCCTCGCCGACGACGGAGTACCCCTCTTCCTCGAGCATCTCTTTCAGGTCGAGACGGATGAGCGCCTCGTCCTCGGCGATGACGACGCGCGTCGTCAGCGGCGGAACGTGCGACTGGTCGGCGTCGGGCGTGGGCGTCGACTCGTGCTCGGCGGTCACGATGGCTCCTCGGTGCGGGGCGGTGATGCTAGATGAGCCTACCTAGCTGAAGTCGAGGATGGTCACCGGGTACACTCCGACCAGCGACCTTGCCGGGTTGGCGGAATGGCAGACGCTGATGTCTCAAACACATCTGTCCGAAAGGACGTGCGGGTTCGAATCCCGCACCCGGCACTTGTCCGAAAAGCGGACGTTCACCTTCGCGTGAACGTCCGCTTTTTGTCGCGCCCGGTCATGATCGGTCACGCACAGTTGATCCATGGAGTTCCATAGCCTCGAAATACGGCAAACGGCCCTCTCCCTCTTGCGTGGCGGAGCCAAGAACGCCGACGTGGCCCGGCAGCTGAACGTCCCCCTCGGCACCGTCGGCTATTGGAAGCACAAGGACCGCGCCACACGCGGCGAGTGCCCGGGGCGGCGCGCCCGGGATTGTGCCCGGTGTGACGGTGTGCCGTTGAACCGCCCCGCGTACGCGTACCTGCTCGGCCTCTATCTGGGCGACGGCCATGTCAGCCGCTACTCCGGGCACAGGACCTGGAGCCTCATGATCACCCTCGACGACCGATGGCCCGGCATCCAGGACGAGGCCGAAGCGGCGCTCAAGGCGGTGTTCCCCCGCCATGCGACGTGCAGGGTCCGCGTGAAAGGGGCCCACAACATCAAGGTCTACTCGACCCACCTGCCCTGCATGTTCCCGCAGCACGGCCCCGGCAGGAAACACGAGCGCGTCATAGCCCTTGAGCCCTGGCAGCAAGAGATCGTGGATCAGCACCCCTGGGAGTTCGTCCGGGGTTTGATCCACTCGGACGGATGCCGGTTGACCAACTGGACCGTGCGCAACGGGAAACGGTACGAGTACCCCCGCTACTGGTTCACCAACGTCTCCGACGACATCCGGAGGCTGTTCACGGACACGCTCGATCGACTCGGAGTCGTCTGGACGAACTGCACGCGCCATGGGCAGCCGTACAACGTCTCCGTCGCCCGCAAGGGCTCCGTCGCGCTCATGGACGCGCACATCGGGCCCAAGTACTAGGCAGCGGTGCACGCCGTGGCCGCGTCGGGCGGACGGGGCCCGACGCGGGGAGGAGAAGCGCGGCGTCAGTGGACCGGGTCGCCGATGTGGTGGACGCGGACCAGGTTGGTGGAGCCGGTGACCCCGGGGGGCGAGCCGGCGGTGATGACGACGACGTCACCGCGTACGCAGCGGCCGATGCGCAGGAGTTCTTCCTCGACCTGGGCGACCATCGCGTCGGTGGAGTCGACGTGGGGGCCCAGGAACGTTTCGACGCCCCAGGTCAGGTTCAGCTGGGAGCGGGTCGCCGGGTCGGGGGTGAAGGCGAGGAGGGGGATGGGTGAGCGGTAGCGGGAGAGGCGGCGGACGGTGTCGCCGCTCTGGGTGAAGGCGATCAGGAATTTGGCGCCGAGGAAGTCGCCCATTTCGGCGGCCGCGCGGGCGACGGCTCCGCCCTGGGTGCGGGGCTTGCTGCGTTCGGTGAGCGGCGGGAGGCCCTTGGCGAGGATGTCCTCTTCGGCCGCCTCCACGATCCGGGACATCGTCTTCACGGTCTCGACCGGGTATTTGCCGACGCTCGTCTCCCCGGACAGCATGACCGCGTCCGTGCCGTCGATGATGGCGTTGGCCACGTCGGAGGCTTCGGCGCGGGTGGGCCGGGAGTTGTCGATCATCGAGTCGAGCATCTGGGTCGCGACGATGACCGGCTTGGCGTTGCGCTTGGCCAGCTTGACGGCGCGCTTCTGGACGATCGGGACCTGTTCCAGGGGCATTTCGACGCCGAGGTCGCCGCGGGCGACCATGATGCCGTCGAAGGCGGCGACGATGTCGTCGATGTTCTCGACGGCCTGCGGCTTTTCGATCTTCGCGATGACGGGGAGGCGGCGGCCTTCCTCGTCCATGACGCGGTGGACGTCTTCGATGTCCCGGCCGCTGCGGACGAAGGAGAGGGCGATGACGTCGGCGCCGGTGCGCAGGGCCCAGCGGAGGTCTTCGATGTCCTTCTCGGAGAGGGCGGGGACGGAGACGGCGACGCCGGGGAGGTTGAGTCCCTTGTGGTCGGAGACCATGCCGCCCTCGATGACGAGGGTGTGGACGCGGGGACCGTCGACGCCGGTGACTTCGAGGGTCACGCGGCCGTCGTCGACGAGGATGCGTTCGCCGGTGGTGACGTCGGCGGCGAGGCCCTTGTAGGTGGTTCCGCAGGTGTGGCGGTCGCCTTCGAGGTCTTCGACGGTGATGGTGAATTCGTCGCCGCGTTCAAGGAGTACGGGGCCTTCGGTGAAGCGGCCGAGGCGGATCTTCGGGCCTTGAAGGTCCGCGAGGACGCCGACGCTGCGGCCGGTTTCGTCGGAGGCTTTGCGTACGCGCTGGTAGCGCTCCTCGTGTTCGGCGTAGGTGCCGTGGCTGAGGTTGAGGCGGGCGATGTCCATTCCGGCTTCGACCAGGGCTTTGATCTGGTCGTATGAGTCGGTGGCGGGGCCCAGGGTACATACGATTTTTGCTCGGCGCATGGGGCGAGCGTATGCCCCTACCAGGCAGTAGGAAATTGGTTCCGGGTGACCACTCAACAACCGTTGGGCAAAAGGTTGTTGACAATTGTTGAATGTGCATGGGGGTGCTCTGATGAGCACCCCCGGGGGTCCTGCCGATACGTGTTTTCGATCAGTCGGCGGGGGTCAGCGGGCGCTCGTGGCGGACGCCCGGCCGGCCGTCGATGGTCATGGTCTCGACCTGGGTGAATCCGTTGCGCCGGAGCACGGCCATGGAGCCCGGGTTGTCCAGGGTGGTGACGGCGATGAGCCGCGAGAGCCCGTGGGCGGAGTGCGCGACGCGGCAGATCTCGGCGACGGCGGCGGTCGCCAGGCCCCGGCCGGCGGCGCTCTCGCCGATGCGGTAGCCGAGTTCGGCGCTGCCGTCCTCGATGTCCACGAGGTTGACGCGGCCGGCCAGGTCGCCCTGCCGGGTGACGAGGACGTGGAACCGGGACAGACCGGTCTCCTGCTCGGCGAGCAGGGCGCGGTGGCGGTCGGCGAACTCGGCGAAGTACGCGTCGCCGCGGTCGGGGACGGTGCGGGCGAAGTAGGCCCGGTTCCGCCGTTCGAAATCGAGGAGGGCGCAGGCGTGGTCGGCGCGCAGGCTCTCCAGGGTCCACGCGCCCGCCGGGGCGGAGGCGTTCACAGCCGGGGAGGGGTCATGGTGAAGCGGGCGTTCACCTGGGCGTGGACGGTCTGGCGCTGGGGTTCGAGGTCGAGCGGCGGGGCGGTGTCCTCGGAGGCGCTGAAGGCCATGGTGCGCATGCCGCCGCCTGGGGCTGCCTGCGGGTAGGCCGGGACGGCGTTCTCGGCGCCGAGGTCGGCGAGTTCGACGAGGGCGGCGAGGTCGGCGCCGAGGGCGGTGGCGTATTCGCGGGCGCGCTGGACGGCTTCGAGTACGGCTTGACGGCGGGCTTCGCCGTGGGCGGGCGAGGTGGGGCGCAGGGCCCACCAGGGGCCGTCGACGCTGGTGAGTTCGAGGTCGGCGAGGCGGGTGGTGAGTTCGCCGAGGGCGGTGAAGTCGCTGAGTTCGGCGGTGACGTGGACGCTGCCGTGGTAGGCGCGGATGCGTTCGGCGCGGCCGTGGCGGGTGAGTTCCGGGTTGATGGAGAAGGCGCCGGTTTCGAGTTTCTCCACGGCGTCGCCGTAGCTCTTGACGAGCTCGAGGACGGTGTTGTTGCGGCGCGTGAGGTCTTCGAGTGCGGTGCGCCGGTCGGTGCCGCGGGCGGTGACGGTGATGCCGATGCGGGCGATTTCGGGATCGACTTCGAGGCGGGCTTCGCCGCGGACGGCGACGCGGGGGACTTCGGGGGTTCCGTAGGGCTGGTGTGCGGAGTCCTGGGTCATGGTTTCACTGTCGCATTGTCGTCCGGGGTGTGTCGTTCGAGTTCTGCCAGCGCGTCGCGGAGGGCGGCTCGGGAGGTGATGCCGAGTTTGGGGAAGAGTTGGTGGAGGTGGGTGGAGACGGTGCGCGGGGAGAGGTGGAGCCTTTCCCCGATGTGTTTGTTGGTGTGGCCGGCGGCGGCGAGCTGGGCGATTTCCCGTTGCCGGGGCGTGAGTGAGGCGGGTCCGAGCTCGTCGGCGTGTTCCGCGGTCCGTCCTGCGGACCGTCCCGTCGCGCGGAGTTCGCCCGCGGCGCGGGCGGCCCAGGGGCGGGCGCCGAGGCGCCGGAAGGTGTCGAGTGCGTCGGCGAGGTGGGTGCGGGCGTCGGTTGCGGCCCGTGCCCGGCGGAGGTGTTCTCCGTACGCGAGCCGGACGCGGGCGCGCTCGAAGGGCCAGCGGTCGGTGCCGGGCGTGGAGAGCGCTCTCTCGAACAGTTCGCGTGCCTGTGGGCCACGGGCGGTGAGCGCGGCCGCCGCCTCGACGGTCATGGCGAGCCGTGCCGAGATGGCGGCGATGCCCGCCTCCCGTACGGCGGTGACGTGGGCCGCCGCTTCGGTCCGGCGGCCGGTCCTGACGGCGGCTTCGACGAGGTCCATGACGAGGAAGAGGGCCGTGGGGACGTGGGAGGCGAGTTCGCCGGCGGGGCTGACCGCGGTCGCGTGGCGGTAGGCCTCTTCGTACCGCCCCTGGCCGAGTGCGGCGAGGGCTTTGGCGTGGGAGGCGCCGGAGAGGGCGAAGCCGACGCGGCGGGGCACGGCCCAGAGGGTCATCTCGTCGGTGAGGGCCCGGGTGGTGGCGGTGTCCCCGCGCGCGGCGGCGACCAGTGCGCGCTGGTAGAGGTAGTCCACGGTGAGCAGCTGGTAGCTGTGGGCCGCGCTGAGCCGTCGTCCCTGCTCGGTCTGTTCGTCGAGCTGGTCCCATTCGCCCGCCGCGAAGCAGTCGCGGCTCAGGAAGACCAGGCCCTGGAGTTCGAGGGTGACGGCGCTGGTGTCGCGCCCGTCGCGCAGGATGCGCCGTAACGCCGTGCGGCAGTCGGCCAGCCGGTCGACGTACACGGCGGCCATCGCGGTGCGGATGACGCGGACGGGGTCCGCTTCCCGGTCGAGGGTGGCGATGGCATCGTCCAGGAGGCCGAGTGCGGAGGGTGCGGTGCGGGCGGGGTCGCCGATGGTGGCGAGGGTGAGGGCCACCCGGTCGGGGACGTGGGGTGTCAGCAGGGCGACCGCCCGGTCGAGCGGTTTCCACAGCTCGGGGCGCTGCGCTCCGTGGCAGACCCAGGCGAGGGTGTAGAGCGCGTCGGTCATGGTGGGGTCGGTGGCGTCGTACGGCCGGTGCTGCATGTCGATGGCGCCGGTGAGGAGGCGGTGGGCCGTGTCGAGGTCGCCTTCGCCGCTGAGCAGGAGGTGGTGGGCGGCGGCGACGGCCGCGACGAGGGGGCCGGCGCGGCCGCCGTCGGCTCGGCGGGCGTCTTCGAGGAGCTTGGGCACGTCGCGCAGGTCGCCGGTGAGGTCGGCGCCGAGGTAGGCGGCTTCGGCGATGCGGCGCCCGCGGTCCCGGCCTCGGGGGCTCAGGTCCGCGGCGCGCAGGAGGGCGGCGATGGCGCCGCCCTCCTGCGCGCCGCAGGACGGCGTGTGCGGTCTGTTCGAGGAGGGCGGCGACGTCCTCGTCGGGTTCGACGGTGGCCTGGGCGAGGTGCCAGGCGCGCCGTTCGGGCCGGTCCGCGGTGTGTTCGGCGAGGGCGCGGTGGATGCGGCGGCGCTGGTCGCTGGTGGAGAGTTCCACGACGGCCGAGCGGGTGAGGGGGTGGCGGAAGGTCAGCCGGCCGGTGGTGTCGTCCACGTAGACGAGTCCTGCGCGCTCCGCGTGGGCCAGGTCCTCGATGCCGGCGGGTCCGGTTCCCGTTCCGGTTCCGGTTCCGGTCCCCGGCCCGGCCCCGGCCCGGTGGCGGTGGCGGTGGCGGCCTGCAGGGTGTGGAGGTCGCCGGTGCCGTCGAGGACGGCGCACAGGAGCAGCAGCCGGGTCGTGGGCGGCAGCGCCTCGATGCGGGCCGCGAAGAGCGTCTGGAGGCGGCGGCCGAGCGGCAGTACGTCGGGGATCGCGGCGGCGGCGCGCCGGGTGGGGCCGAGGGCGATGGGCAGCTCCAGCAGCGCCAGGGGGTTGCCCCGGGCCTCCGAGAGGAGGCGGGTGCGCACGCGGGGTGTCAGGGCGGGGAAGCGCTCTCGCAGCAGCTCTTCCGCCGCGGCGGGGCCGAGGGGCCGCAGGTGGTGGGTGGTGATGCCGCCGCGGTCGAAGAAGCTGCCGTCCTCGGACCGGTACGCGCCGAGGAAGCCGACGCGGTCGCCGCTGCCGCCGAGGCGGCGGGCCGCGAACCCCATGACGGTGGCGCTGGCCCGGTCCAGCCAGGGCAGGTCGTCGACGACGACGAGCAGCGGGCGTTCGGCTCCTGCGTGGGCGAGCAGGGCCGACACGGCGTTCGACACCATCAGTTGCCGGGGTGGCGCGCCGTGCTCCAGGCCCAGGGCCACGCCGAGCGCGTCGCGGTACGGGGCGCTGAGCCCTTCCAGTCCGCCCAGCAGCGGGTGCAGGATCTGGAGGAGTCCGGCGAAGCCGACCGAGCTCTCGAACTCGACGCCGGCCGCTCGCACGACCCGGGTGCCCGCGGCGTGGGCGTGCGCGGCGGCGGCGTCGAGGAGCTCGCTCTTCCCCACCCCGGCGTCCCCGGACAGCAGGAGGGCGCCGCCGCGGACTCCGGCATCGTCGACGAAGCCCCGGATCAGTTCGAGGTCGCCTTCACGTCCGATCAGCATGTCCCCCCTCCCCCAAGGCCCTGTCACTTTATGTCGCTTCGGCGCCCCTCTACGTCATTTGACAGAAGCGGCCGGAACGCGGGCCCCCCTAGCCTCGACCCGCTCGGAACAACGGCCACGACACACAAAGGCGAAGGTGAAGGAAATGAGCGCAGATGCGCCGATCCGAAACGTCGTGCTGGTCCATGGCGGGTTCGTGGACGGCTCGGGCTGGCAGGCGGTGTACGACCGGCTGGTGGGCGAGGGCTACCGCGTGAGCGTGGTCCAGCACCCCACGCTGGGGCTGGAGGGCGATGTGGCGGCCGCCCGGCAGGTCATCGACGAGCAGGACGGTCCGGTGGTCCTCGTGGGCCACTCGTACGGTGGTGTGATCATCAGCGAGGCGGGCCGTCACGACGCGGTCGCGAGCCTCGTCTACGTCGCCGCCTTCGCTCCCGACAAGGGCGAGTCGGTGAACAGCCTGATCGCCGATCCGCCGCCGGGTGCTCCGGTGCCGCCGATCCTGCCGCCCCGGGACGGTTTCCTGCTCCTGGACCGGGAGCGGTTCGCGGAGTCGTTCGCGGGCGATCTGCCGCCCGAGCAGGCCCGGTTCATGGCCGACGCCCAGCTTCCGTGGGGCATGGAGGCGCTGACGGGGGCGGTCACGGAGCCGGCGTGGCGGTCGAAGCCGAGCTGGTACCTGGTGTCCACGGAGGACCGGATGATCCCGCCGCAGGCGCAGCGGGCGATGGCCGAGCGGATCGGGGCGACGGTGGTGGAGGTCCCGGCGAGCCATTGCGTGTACGTGTCGCGGCCCGATGCCGTGGCGGGTCTGATCAGGCGGGCGGCCGGCGCGTAGCCTCCGCCGCCGGGCCCGCGCCGATCGGCGCGTGGGCCCGGCGGCAACGACAGCGGCTATGGCCGCATCCGTCAGTTCGGGAGGTTCCATTTCTGGTTGGGGGCGCCGCCGCAGGTCCAGATCCGGAGGCGGGTCGCGTTGGCGGCGTTGTTGCCGGTGACGTCGAGGCATTTGTCGGCCTGCGGGTTGACGATGTCGCGGGCCGCGGGCAGGGCCCAGCGCTGTGCGGGGCTGCCGTTGCAGTCGTAGAGCTGTACGGGCGTGCCGTCGGCGGTGGCGCCGCCGGTCACGTCGAGGCATTTGCCGAGGGCGCGCAGGGTGCCGTCGGCGGCGATCGTCCACTGCTGGGCGGGGGTGCCGTTGCAGTCGTACAGCTGGACGGGGGTGCCGTTGGCGGGGTTGGCCCCGGCGACGTCGACGCATTTGCCGGCCAGGCCGGTGATCGGGCCGCTGCGGCCGGTGCCGGTGTCGGAGGTGGTGACCCTTACGTGGTCGACGACGAGCTGCTGGGGGAAGCTCGTGCCGGCGTCGGGGTCGCCGGGCCAGTAGCCGCCGACGGCGAGGTTGAGTATCAGGAAGAACGGCTTGTCGAAGGCCCAGGTGCGGCCGCCGAGGTCGGCGGGGGTGCGGCGCTGGTAGACGGCGCCGTCGACGGACCAGCTGATGGAGTCGGGGGCCCAGTCGACGGCGAAGGTGTGGAAGGCGTCCGCGAAGGCCTGGCCGCCGGGGAGGGTGTAGGCGGCGCCGATGCCGCCGGAGCCGGAGTATCCGGGTCCGTGGATCGTTCCGTGGATGGTGGAGGGTTCGAACCCGACGTTCTCCATGACGTCGATCTCGCCGGAGTCCGGCCAGCCGACCTGGCCGAGGTCGTTGCCGAGCATCCAGAAGGCGGGCCACATCCCCTGGCCCCGCGGGACCTTGAGTCTGGCTTCGACGTGTCCGTACGCCTGCGTGAAGCGGCCGGCGGTGTTGAGCCGTGCCGAGGTGTACTCGCACCGCCCGTACCAGCAGCCGTAGTTGCCGGGGTTCTCGCGGCGGGCGGTGATCACGAGGTGGCCCTGGCCGTCGAGGGCGGCGTTCCGATTGCCCGCCGTGTAGTACTGCCGTTCGTGGTTGCTGACGTTGTCGCCGGTCTCGGTCTGCCATTTCCCGGGGTCGACGGCCGCTCCGGCCGGCCCGTCGAACTCGTCGGAGAAGGTGGCTGCGGCGGCCGCGGCGGCCGCGGCCGTGGGGGGTTCCGCGGCGTCGCCGGGCGGGGCGGCGAGGCCGCTCCAGCAGAGCAGGGCGAGGGCGCCGAGTGCGGTGCGGTGGCGCCAGGTGGTGCGCATGGCCATGACATCACATCACTTCAAGTGGGGGGATTCACCTCAACTGCCTTAGTTCAATGCTTGATTGAAGGCTCATGACCGTGTCGCGTCAAGACATCCGCACCGGCGGGGGTGTTGCTCCTTGTTACCCATCGGTCAGAATCTACGCGCGTTGTTCACGCCGACAAGGGGAGATGGCATGGCGTTCGACCGTAGGACGTTTCTGGGTACTTCGGCCGCCACGGGTGCGGCCGTCGCGCTGACGGGGGCCGCGGGCACTCCGGCCGCCGCAGCCGAAGCGACCGCGCGGCAGCACACGTACTCGTTCACGGTGATGGGTACGACCGACCTGCACGGAAACGTTTTCAACTGGGACTACTTCACCGACAAGGAGTTCGACGACAAGGCGCACAACGACGTCGGCCTCGCGAAGATCTCGACGCTCGTGAACCAGGTGCGCGCACAGAAGGGGCGCCGCAACACCCTGCTGATCGACGCCGGAGACACGATCCAGGGCACGCAGCTTTCGTACTACTACGCGAAGGTCGACCCGATCACCGCGCGCCGCGGGCCGGTCCACCCGATGGCGCAGGCGATGAACGCGATCGGCTACGACGCGGCCGCGCTCGGGAACCACGAGTTCAACTACGGCATCCCGGTGCTCCGCAAGTTCGAGGAGCAGTGCGACTTCCCGCTGCTCGGGGCGAACGCGCTGGACGCGAAGACGCTGCGCCCGGCCTTCGCGCCGTACAGCATGCACAAGCTGCGCACGCCCTGCGGGCGGGACGTGAAGGTGGCGGTGCTGGGGCTGACGAACCCGGGCATCGCCATCTGGGACAAGGCCAACGTGCAGGGGAAGATGACCTTCCCGGGCCTGGAGGAGCAGGCGGCGAAGTACGTGCCCAGGCTCCGCTCGATGGGCGCCGACGTGGTGATCGTGTCCGCGCACTCCGGTTCGAGCGGCACCTCCTCGTACGGTGACCAGCTGCCGTACATCGAGAACGCGGCGGGTCTGGTGGCGGAGCAGGTGCCGGGGATCGACGCGATCCTGGTGGGGCACGCGCACACGGAGATCCCTGAGTACCGGGTGAAGAACAAGGCGACCGGCAAGGACGTGGTGCTGTCCGAGCCGCTGAAGTGGGGGCAGCGCCTGACGCTGTTCGACTTCGAGCTGACCTGGTCGAAGGGCCGCTGGTCGGTGGCGAAGGTGTCGGCGCAGGTGCTGAACTCCAACACGGCCGCCGAGGACCCCAAAATCACCCGGCTGCTCTCGGACGAGCACCGCAAGGTCGTGGCGTACGTGAACCAGGTGATCGGTACGTCGACGCAGGCGATGTCCTCGGCGGAAGGTCCGGTCAAGGACGTCGCGATCATCGATCTGATCAGCCATGTGCAGGCGGAGACGGTGAAGGGGGCGCTGGCCGGTACGGAGTGGGCGGCGCTGCCGGTGCTGTCGCAGGCGTCGTGCTTCTCCCGGACGGCCGCGATACCGGCCGGGCAGGTGACGATCAAGGATGCGGCGGGCCTGTACCCGTTCGAGAACACCCTTGAGGCACGGCTGCTGACGGGTGCGCAGCTGAAGGACTACCTGGAGTTCTCGGCGCGGTACTACGTGCAGACGGCCGCGGGCGCCCCGGTGGACCCGGCGAAGCTGACGAACGCCGAGAACATCCCGGACTACAACTACGACGCCGTGTACGGGGTGACGTACGACATCGACGTGGCGCAGCCGGCCGGTTCGCGGATCTCGGGGCTGTCGTTCCAGGGCAAGGCGGTGGATCCGGCAGCACGGTTCGTGCTGGCGGTGAACAACTACCGGGCGTCGGGCGGCGGGAACTTCCCGCACGTGCCGCAGGCCAAGCAGCTGTGGGCGAATTCGGAGGAGATCCGCAACACGATCATCCAGTGGGTGAAGGCGAAGGGCACGATCGACCCGGCGCAGTTCGCGTCCGTGGACTGGCGGCTGACCCGCGCCGGGGTTCCGGTGTTCTAGTCCGGTCGCCGGACAGGCCCTGGGTGTGTTGTCCCGGGACGTTGGTGACACGGCCTAGGGGTGTTCGACCAGCGGGAGCAGCTCGACCGTGGGAGCGGGCCGGGTGTGCTCCCGCTGTTCGAGGCCGAAGGTGGTGAAGGCCGTGCGGGCGGGCTGCGGGTAGGGCTCTTTGCCGGTGAGGGTGTTGAGGATGGCGGCGCTGCGCCAGGCGGCGAGGCCGAGGTCGGGGGCTCCGACGCCGTGGCTGTGCCGTTCGCCGTTCTGGACGAAGATGCTGCCGCTGACGCTGGGGTCGAGGATCATGCGGTGGCGCTCGTCGATCCGCGGCCGGCCCGAGGAGTCCTTGCGCAGGTACGGGTCGAGGCCTGCGAGGAGGCCTGTGAGCGGGCGCTCGCGGTAGCCGGTGGCGAGGACGACCGCGTCGGTGGTGAGCCGGGAGCGGGTGCCCTGCTGGGCGTGGTCGAGGTGGAGTTCGACCTTGGTGGTGGCGACGCGGCCGGCGGTGCGGACGCTGACTCCGGGGGTCAGGACCGCGTCGGGCCAGCCCCCGCCCAGGGTGCGCCGGTAGAGCTCCTCGTGGATGGCGGCGATGGTGCCGGCGTCGATGCCCTTGTGGAGCTGCCACTGCGCGGGGACGAGCTGGTCGCGTACGGGCTCGGGCAGGGCGTGGAAGTAGCGGGTGTAGTCGGGCGTGAAGTGTTCGAGGCCGAGCTTCGAGTACTCCATGGGGGCGAAGGAAGGCGTACGGGCGAGCCAGGTCAGGCGCTCGCGGCCGGCGGGGCGGGAGCGGAGCAGGTCGAGGAAGACCTCGGCTCCGGACTGCCCGGATCCGATGACCGTCACGTGCTCGGCGCCGAGGATGCGCTGCCGGTTGTCGAGGTACTCGGCGGAGTGGATGACGGGGACGGTCGGGGCTTCCGCGAGCGGGCGCAGCGGTTCGGGGACGTACGGGGCGGTGCCGATGCCGAGGGCGAGGTTGTGGGTGTAGGTGCGGCCGAGGGCCTCGGCCTCGCCGTCGGTGTCGAGCTGGGTGTAGTCGACTTCGAAGAGGTCGCGTTCGGGGTTCCAGCGGACGGCGTCGACCTGGTGGCCGAAGTGGAGTCCGGGCAGGCGTCCGGCGACCCAGCGGCAGTAGGCGTCGTACTCGGCGCGCTGGATGTGGAACTGCTCGGAGAAGTAGAAGGGGAAGATCCGCTCCTTGTGCCGGAGGTAGTTCAGGAAGGTCCAGGGGCTGGTGGGGTCGGCGAGCGTGACGAGGTCGGCGAGGAAGGGCACTTGGAGGGTGGTGCCGTCGATGAGCAGCCCGGGGTGCCAGCGGAAGTCGTGGCGCTGGTCGTAGAAGGCGGTGGCGAGTTCGCCGGCGCCTTGGTGGGGAAGGCCGTGGGCGAGGGCGGCGAGGGACAGGTTGAAGGGGCCGATGCCGATTCCGACGAGGTCGTGGGGTGCATCGAGCTGGGCGGTCATCGGTGGCTGCTGCCTTCCAGGAGGGTGACGAGGTTGTCCAGGTCCCGCGCGGTGGTGTGGGGGTTGAGCAGGGTGGCTTTGAGCCAGAGGCGGCCGTCGGCGGTGGCGCGGCCGAGTACGGCGTGGCCGCCGAGGAGGAGGGTGCGGCGCAGGGCGGCGAGATCGGTGTCGTCGGTGTGGGTGGGGCGGAAGAGGACGGTGCTGATGGTGGGGGGCGAGTGGAGTTCGAAGCGGGGGTGCGCGTCGAGGAGGCGGGCGAGGTGGTGGGCGAGTTCGCAGGTCCGGTCGATGAGGTGGGCGAGGCCGTCGCGGCCCAGTGAGCGCAGGGTGGCGGCGATCTTGAGGGCGTCGGGGCGGCGGGTGGTGCGCAGGGAGCGGCCGAGGAGGTCGGGGAGGCCGGCTTCGGTGTCGTCGGTGGCGTTGAGGTAGTCGGCCTGGTGGGCGAGGGGGGCCAGCAGGGCGGTGTCGGGGACGGCGAGGAGTCCCGCGGCGACGGGCTGCCAGCCGAGCTTGTGCAGGTCGATGGTGAGGGAGTGGGCTCGGGCCAGGGCTGCGACGCGGGGGCGGTGGCGCGGGCTGAGGGCGAGGAGGCCGCCGTACGCGGCGTCGACGTGGAGGTCGGCCCCGTACTGCCCGCACAGGTCGGCGACGGCTTCGAGCGGGTCGATGAGGCCGGCGTCGGTGGTGCCGGCCGTGGCGGTGACGAGGACGGGCCCGCGGGCGGCGGCGAGGGCCTCGCTCAGGCGGGCCGGGTCGAGGGTGCCGGCGGGGGTGGGCAGGGAGGTGGCGGGGGGCAGGCCGAGGAGCCAGGCGGCGCGGGGGACGGAGTGGTGGGCGTTGGCTCCGTGGAGGACGGTCAGGCCCGGTCCGTGGCGTTCGCGGGCGAGGAGCAGGGCGAGCTGGTTGGCCTCGGTGCCGCCGGTGGTGACGAGTGCGTCGGGGTGGGGGGTGTCGTAGAACTCGGCGGCTAGGGCGCGGGTGAGGAGGGCTTCGATCGCGGAGGCGGCGGGGGCCTGGTCCCAGGAGTCGAGGGAGGGGTTCAGGGCGGAGGCGGCGAGGTCGGCGGCGGCCGCGACGGCGAGGGGCGGCCCGTGGAGGTGGGCGGCGCACAGGGGGTCGGCCGGGTCGGCGGCGCCCGCGGCGAGGATGTGCACGAGGGTCCGCAGCGCCTCGTGGTCGCCGTGGCCCCGTGCGGGGAGTACGTCGCCCAGCGCGGCGGCGACGCGGGCCGCGAGGGCGTCGGGGCCGCCGGCCGGGATCGGCCCGCCGCGCTCCTCGGCTCCGCTGCACAGTGCTTCGAGGACGGTGTCGAGGAGGGGCCGCAGGGCTTCGGCGCCGAGGCGTCCGCCGGCGAGCGGGTGCGCGGGGGGCGGTGCGGGCTGCGGGGGCGGGGTGCCGGGCGGGGCGGTCATGCGGTGTCCTCACGGGAACGGGTCTGCGGCAGGGGGCCGGCCCTGTCGTGGGGTGCCTGGCAGGGGCGCTGCTGCGGTGACAGCTTGGTGGCCCGACCTGTACAACGATCAGACCCGAATGGGGTAACCGCCGGGGTTTGTCCGCTTGTTTGTTTTCCGTCCGGCGGCCGGGGAAGCACCGCGGGATCGGCGTCAGGCGGAGCGGACGCGCAGGGCCCGGGCCAGGTCGTCGAGCTGGTCGACGAGCTTGCGGCGCAGGGCGGGGACGATGGCGGGGTCGTCGATGCCGGCGTGCCCGGCCCGGAGGTTGTCCTCGTCGACGGCGTGGCCGGGGAAGGCGTAGCGGCCCGCGGCCTCGGCGATCGCGGGGCCGCGGCGGGCGCCGAGTTCGACGGCTTCGGCGTAGAAGCGCGGTACGTACTCCCGTACGAGCTCGGCCTGTTCGGGCTGCCAGAAGCCCTGGGCGGTGGCGCTGAAGAGGTAGTTGGAGAGGGAGTCGTCGCGGAAGAGGCGCTCCCAGGCGGCGGCCTTGGCCTCGGCGGTGGGGAGGGCGGCGCGGCAGCGGGCGGCGCCTTCCTCGCCGGTGGCGCTGGGGTCGGCGGCCAGCGCCGCGTCGATCTCGCTCTCCCCGACGGCGCCGAGGACGGACAGCCGGGCGAGGATGCGCCAGCGCAGCTCGGGGTCGAGTTCGGGACCGCCGGGCACGGTGTCGTCCTCGAGCCAGGCGGCGAGGGTGTCGGGCTGGGTGGCGGCGTCGATGAGGGCGCGTACGGCGGCGAGCCGCAGCCCGGGGTCGGAGCCGTCCTCGGTGCGGCGCAGCAGGGCGCGGGCGATGGAGGTGAGGGTGGCGAGGGCCTCGGTGCGCTCCTCGGGGGCGAGGTAGCGGTCGGCGATGTGGAGGCGGGCGAAGGCGAGGACGCCCTGGACGATGGCCAGGTCGGCTTCCTCGGGCAGGTGCGCGTCGGCGGTGGCCAGGTAGGCGGCGGGTGCCAGTTCGCCGTCGCGGACCATGTCGCGCAGGGAGTTCCAGACGACGGCCCGGGTCAGGGGGCCGGGGATGGCGGACAGCTCGCGCAGGGCGGTCTCGACGGAGGTCTCGTCGAGGCGGACCTTGGCGTAGCCGAAGTCTCCGTCGTTGAGGAGGAGGAGGGCCGGGCGGGGGCCGCTGACGGAGACGATCTCGTCGGAGGGGACGTCGAGGGTGAGGAGTTCGCGGGGTACGAGGGTGTTGTCGGGGTCGCGGTCGTAGAGTCCGACGCCGATGTGGTGGGGGCGGGTGCCCTGGCGGTCGACGGTGAGGGTCCAGCCGCCGTGGTTCTCCTCGATGCGCGGGGTGAGGGTGTCGATGCCGGTGGTGCGCAGCCAGACGTCGGCCCAGGCGTGGACGTCGCGGTCGGTGTGCGCGGCGAGGGAGTCGACGAAGTCGGCCAGGGAGGCGTTGGCGAACTTGTGGCGGGTGAAGTGGGTGTTGATGCCCGCGAGGAAGTCCTTCTCGCCGAGCCAGGCGACGAGTTGGCGCAGGGCTGAGGCGCCCTTGGCGTAGGAGATGCCGTCGAAGTTGAGGAGGGCGCTGGCGGTGTCGGGTACGGCGTCGGGGTCGGGGGCCACGGGGTGGGTGGTGGGCCGCTGGTCGGCGTCGTAGCCCCAGGACTTGCGGGTGACGCCGAACTCGGTCCAGGTGCCGGTGAAGCGGGTGGCTTCGGTGAGGGTCTGGTAGCCCATGTACTCGGCGAAGGACTCGTTCAGCCAGATGTCGTCCCACCAGCGCAGGGTGACGAGGTCGCCGAACCACATGTGGGCCATCTCGTGGGCGATGACCATGGCCCGGGTCTGGCGTTCGGTGTCGGTGACGGCGGAGCGGAAGACGAACTCGTCGCGGAAGGTGACCAGGCCCGGGTTCTCCATGGCGCCTGCGTTGAACTCGGGGACGAAGGCCTGGTCGTAGGAGTCGAAAGGGTAGGGCTCGGAGAACTTCTCGTGGTAGCGGTCGTAGCAGTCGGTGGTGATGGAGAGGATTTCCTCGGCGTCGGCGTCGAGGTGGGGGGCGAGGGACCGGCGGCAGTGGATGCCGAAGGGCAGTCCGGCGTGCTCGGTGCGGATGCTGTGCCAGGGGCCGGCGGCCACGGCGGCGAGGTAGGTGGAGATGACGGGGGTGGGGGCGGACTTCCAGATGCCGGCGCCGTCGCCCTCGCGGTCGCCGACGCGCTCGGTGATGCCGTTGGCGAGGACGGTCCAGTGGGCGGGGGCGGTGACGGTGAACTCGAAGACGGCCTTGAGGTCGGGCTGGTCGAAGGCCGGGAAGACGCGCTGGATGTCGTCCATGAACATCTGGGTGTAGACGTACGCCTCACCGTCCGCCGGGTCGGTGAAGCGGTGCAGGCCTTCGCCGGTGCGGGAGTAGCGCATGCGGGTGGCGATGCGCAGTTCGTGGGGGCCTTCGCCGAGGCCGGTGAGGGGGAGGCGGTTGTCTGCGAGGCCGGCGGGGTCGAGGGGGCTGCCGTCGAGTTCTGCGGAGTGCAGTTCGTCCGGTTTCAGCTCCACGAAGGTGTCCGCGGCGGTGCGTGCCGTGAACCGGATGACGGTCGTGGATTCGAAGGTGTCCTCGCCGCCGGTGAGGTCGAGGGTGACGGCGTAGTGCTGGACGTCGATGAGCCGGGCTCGGAGCTGCGCTTCGTTGCGCGTCAGTGCGGACATGGGGCCCATGCTGCCCGAAGGGTGGGCCCCGGTCGTCGGCTCCCCGCCTGCTCCCGGCCTACTCTTCGCCCGCGGCGATGGTCTCGTGGTGGCGGATGACCTCGGCGATGATGAAGTTGAGGAGCTTCTCGGCGAACGCGGGGTCGAGTTTGGCGTTCTCGGCGAGCTGGCGGAGCCGGGCGATCTGGTTGGCCTCGCGGGTCGGATCGGCCGGGGGCAGCTGGTGCTTGGCCTTGAGGTGGCCGACCTGCTGGGTGCACTTGAAGCGCTCGGCGAGCATGTGGACCACGGCCGCGTCGATGTTGTCGATGCTGTCGCGCAGGCGGGCCAGTTCGGCGGCGACGGACTCGTCGACGGCGCCGGGGGTGGCGGTGGCGGCGGCTTCGTCGGGGGCGCTGTTGTTCATGGTTCCCGAGAATACGTGGCGGCGGCCGAGGGCTCCTCGGCCAGTCGGTCCGTGAGACGACACCCTCCACTTGCCAAAGTGGAAAGTACTCGCCACAGTGGAAACAGACTGAGGACGGTCATCCGTGTGCGAGCGAGGGGGAATCATGCAGGAGGCGGCGAAGGCGGTCGGGGCGTTGGGCCGGGCGGCCGGTGCGGAGAAGGCGGCGCGGCGGCGCAGCGGCTGGTACGCGCGGTACCTGGCGGCGTTCGCGGGCGCGCAGCTGGTGCTCGTGCCCATGGCCGTGCTGTGGGTACGAGGGCCGGTCTCCGCGGTGGTGTTCGGGGCGGCCAACGCGCTCCTCGTGACCGCGCTGAGCGTGTACGCGGCGCGGCAGCGCGTGGTGCGCCGGGGGTTCGGTGCGAAGCACGGGGTGCTCGTGGGGAGCTGGGCGGCCGTCTTCGCCCTCACGGTCACGGTCGGCACCGCGGTCTTCGGCCACGGCGCGCCGTTCGCCGCGGTGGGCGCGCTGGCGTGTGCACTGCCGCTCGCCGTCGGCGCCTGGACCGAGACGCGTGGCGCGGCATGACGGACGGGCCGGTTCCGGGCACCGGGGAGGACATGAAGCGGGGCGGCCATCCCCGGCATGACCTCGCGCCGCTGCTGAACGCACCGGTCCGGCTGTCCGTCGTGGCGGCACTGGCGCCGCTGGACAAGGCCGAGTTCGGTTTCGTACGGGACCTGGTCGAGGTCACGGACTCGGCGCTGTCCAAGCAGGTCGCGGCGTTGGAGGAGGCGGGCTGGGTGGCGGTCGGCAAGGGCCGGGTCGGGCGGCGTCCGCGCACCTGGCTCTCGCTGACCCCGGAGGGGCGGGCGGTCTACCAGCGGCATCTGGCCGCGCTGCGGGCCATCGCGCTGGGCTAGGGAGTGTCGTCGAAGTGGCGTCGGCCGCCCGAAAGGGCGGGGTCGGCGGAATCGGCGGGGTCTGGTGCGTGCGATCGCAGGGCGGAGGAGGGAATCGACGCGGTGGGGGCACCTCCCAGCGGTAGCTGGGGGACGTCGGTGACCGACGACGACGCGGCGGGCGTGCGTGCCAGACCCCGCCGGCCAGACGGGACTTCGACGACACGACCTAGAACGGCAGGACGGCGGTGACCTGCCAGCCTCCCTCCGGGGAGGGGCCGGCCGTGAGGGAGCCGCCCAGGGCTTCGGCGCGCTCCGCCATGCCGACGAGGCCGTAGCCGCCGCCCCGGGCGGTCTCGGAGAGGCGGGCCGGGCGGCCCCCGTCGTCGGCGATGCGGACCTCCAGCCCGGCGGGTACGGTCCGCAGCCCGACGCGGACGGCGGTGGCGGTCGCGGCGTGCTTGGCGGTGTTGGTGAGGGCTTCCAGGACGATGCGGTGCGCGGTGGCGGCGACGTCTCCGGGGAGCCGGTCCCCCAGCCCCTCCTCCACGTACAGGGCGACGGGCTGGCCGGTGGCGGAGAACCGGTCGGTGAGGGTTCGGATGTCGGCGAGGCCGGCGACGGGGGCGGTGCCGGGGCGGCCGCCGCCGGGCGGGTGGTCCCCGCTCTCTCGGAGGATCTTGACGAGGCGGCGCATGGAGCCGAGGGCCTCGTCCCCGGCGGTCTCGATGCGGCCGAAGATCTCGGCGGCCCGTTCGGCCGAGACCTGCGTGAAGCGCGCGGCGCGGGCCTCCACCACGATGCCGGTGACGTGGTGGGCGACGAGGTCGTGGAGCTCGCGGGCGAGCTCCAGGCGTTCGGCGGTGCGTACGGCGTCCAGCTCGCGCACGCGCTGGACGGACTGGAGGCGCAGCAGGAGCGAGTACGCGCCGACGACCACGGTCAGGACGGAGAACAGCAGGGTGAACCGGCCGGGGTCGGTGTCGCGGACGGGCACGGCCATGCAGCCGAGGCCGAGGAGCGGGCCGAGGACGGCGGCGGTACGGGCGGGGGCGCGGAGCAGGACCTGGCTGAGCAGGACGAGGAGGGCGATGGCCTCGCCGCCGCCCCAGACGACGAGGGGGTGGTTTCCGAAGATCAGCAGGAGGGTGACGGTCCAGGTGACGGCGGCGGCGAACCAGGCGCGGGCGAGGAGGGGGACGGCGGGCCAGGGCGCCGCGCTGAGGCAGACGAGGATGCCGGAGATCCACAGGGCGGCGTGCGGGAGGCTGGGCTGGCGGGCGAGGACGACGCCCTCGAAGGTGACGAGGGCGAGCAGGACGAGGGAGAGGGTGAGCCGGCCCCCGTCGGCGGCGTGCGGATGGCGCCGGGCCCAGGAGGCGAGCGGGCTCACGTCGGGGGCGTGGCCAGACCTGATTCCCAGGCCCAGGCGGCGACTTCCACGCGGTTGCGTACGTCGAGTTTGGTCTGGACGTTGGCCAGGTGGGTTTTGACCGTGGACAGGGAGACGAACAGCTCCGCGGCGATCTCGGCATTCGTCCGGCCGCGGGCCACGCACCGTACGACGTCCTGTTCGCGTTCCGTCAGGGGCTCGGAGGGGCGCCGGGCGGCGTGGGCGGCGGTGGCCCGGGGGGCCATTTCGCGCAGCAGCCGCACCGTGATGGCGGGCGAGACGAGGGAATCCCCGACGGCTGCCGCGCGGACCGCCTCAACCAGCATCGCGGGGCTGGCGTCTTTCAGGAGGAAGCCCGATGCTCCTCCGTGGAGCGCGGCGTGGACGTACTCGTCGAGGTCGAAGGTGGTGACGATCACGATGCGCGGACCGTCCCGGCCGGCGAGTCGCCGGGTGACTTCGAGGCCGTCGAGCTTCGGCATGCGGATGTCGAGGAGGAGGACGTCCGGCCGGTGTGCGGCGACGGCCGCGAGCGCGGCCTCGCCGTCGGGGGCGTCGGCGACGACCTCGATGTCCGGCTGGCTCTCGAGGATCATCCGGAAGCCGGTCCTGACCATCTCCTGGTCGTCGGCGATGACCACTCTGATCGCCATGTGCTGCCTGCCCCACTGTCGCCCGCTGCCTGTGCCCCTCCATGGGACCGGCGGGTGCGTCGGCCCGCAACCGGGCGGGGCCGGGCCGGCGGGCTGCCGGCCGCGTGCCTCTGCGGCCGACCTTACGGACGTACGGCGGCCGGTGCCTCGTCCTTCCGGCCCGGATCCACTCGGCCGGAAGGACGAAGCGCGGGGCTCAGAGGGTCGCGGCCGCGTTCTTGATGGCCGTGGCGAAGGTGGAGACCTCGGTGTAGACGCCGGGGAAGTTGGGCCGGGCGCAGCCCTCGCCCCAGCTGACTATGCCGACCTGGATCCAGGCGTTGTTGTCGTCGCGGCGGAACATCGGGCCGCCGGAGTCACCCTGACAGGTGTCGACCCCGCCCTGCGGCAGGCCGGCGCAGATCTCGTCGCCGGGGACGAGGTCGCTGCCGTACGAGCTCTGACAGCTCGCGTCGGAGACGAACGGCACGGTGGCCTTCATCAGGTACCGCTGCTGGCCGCCGCCCTCGCGGGTGGCGCCCCAGCCGGCGACGGTGAAGGTGCCGTTGTCGAAGGCCTTGGTGTCGGCGATCTTGAGGGTGGGCAGGTTGATCGGCTTGGCGAGCTTGATGAGGGCCCAGTCCTTGCCCTTGCCGTTGTAGCCGGGGGCCTGGAGGACCTTGGTGGACTTGACCTTGACGGCGCTGGAGCTGTTGAGGTCGACGACTCCGGCGGTCGCGGTGATGGAGGTGTTGTTGCCGGAGCCGCTCACGCAGTGGGCGGCGGTGAGGACGATCTGCTGGGTGTAGAGGGCGCCGCCGCAGCCCATGGAGAGGCGGACCATGAAGGGGAACTCGCCCTGGGCGGCGCGGGTGCCGCCGACCACGGGGGCCTGGGAGGCGTTGGCCGCGCCGGGCTGGAGGCTGGCGGCGGCGAGCGCCACCGCACCGACGGCGAGGGTGCGCTTGAGGAGTGCGGCAAGGGTGGACATGGTCGACACACTGCCTTTCGTGGGGGGTTGGGCCGTGCGCGTCATCGGGTGAATGACACGTACATGTCACACCCACCGCTCACCGGACATCAAGAACGCGTTTTCGGACAACCTGCCCGGCGGTGCGCGGCGCGGAGGTCGGCATGAAGCGGAACGGTCGCCGCACCAGTCCCGTCGAGCACGGATTTCCGCACCTCGACACCGTCCGCGCCGCGATCACCGCCCTGTTCCGGCGGCTCTCGTACGAGGGGATCCGGACCTACGACACGAGCTTCTCCCCCGCCGACGCCGCCTTCACGGCCGACGAGGACCTCCACCTCGGCGCACACCGGGTGGCCTCCGCCATCGTGCGCGCGCTGCGCCTGCCCGACGCCCGGATGGTGGTCTGCTTCCGGACGATGGACCAGGCCGCCACCGTCGAACTGACCTCGGGGCCCGAGTACTTCATCGAGGCCAACGACCGCTTCCGCACCCACCGCCGCGACCTGGCGGCCGCCCTCGCGCACGAGGTCACGCACGTCTTGCTGCACCGCTTGGACCTGCGGTTCCCGGCCACCGCCGACAACGAGATCCTCACCGACACCGCCGCCGCCTACCTCGGGACGGGCTGGCTGCTCCTCGACGCCTACCGCGAGGACGAGCTGACCCACCAGAAGCTCGGCTACCTCACTCCCGAGGAGTTCGGCTACGTCCTCGCCCGGCGCGCCCTGCTGCTCGGCGAGGACCTGTCCGCCTGGTTCACCAGCCCGCAGGCGTACGAGGCGTACGTGCGCGGCCGCGCGCTCGCCGAGCGGGAGCTGCGCCGGGCCCCCCTGGCGGCCGCGGACCGGGGCGAGCGGCGCCGCTACGCCCGGGACCGGCGGGCGGGAGCGGCCGCGCCGGGGGCCTCGTACCGCTTCGAGCCGGACCCGGCGGGAGGTGTGCGGGTGAGCTTCCCGTGCCCGGTGTGCGGGCAGCGGCTTCGGCTGCCGGTGCGCGGGCCGGTGCGCGCCCGGTGCGGGCTGTGCCGCACCGTGCTGGACTGCGACACCTGACCCGGGGGCGGGCCGGGCCAGGCCCGGGGCGGGGCCGGGCCAACGCGGCGCGGACGGGAGACAAGTTGTCCGGCTGAGAGCGGTTCAAAGCGCGGTCGGCGTGGGTAGTCATATCCCATCGCACGAGTGAAGGGTCCGGCCCCGACCCCCCCGCCAGGGGGCCGGGGCCGTTCCTGCGTCGGGCCGCTCACGACGGAGGAGCGGAGCCCGGTCCGGGCCGACCCGGTCACCAGTCGCAGGGCGCCGTCAGGTCCTCGACGGAGTCGGCCAGTTCGGCGGGCCGGGCGGGCCAGCCGGTGCGGTGCCAGTGGGCGATGCGCCAGGCCAGGCGGCGCGGCCACACCGGGGTCCGCGGCAGGTCCGCGACGGGAATCCAGACCGGGATGCCGCCGTAGGTGTCGAGGGTTTCGGGCGGGCCGAGTCCGCCTTCGGCGTCGAGCGTGAAGTAGTGCTCGCGGCGGCCGGCCTTCCAGATCCGGGCGACCTCGGCGACGACCGCGCCGGCCAGGCCGGACTCCTCGCGCAACTCCCGTACGGCGGCGGCCTGCGGGCTCTCGCCGGCCTCGACGCCGCCGCCGGGGATCTCGTAGTACGCCTCGTCGGTGAAGTGGATCAGCAGGATCCGCCCGTCACGGATGACGATCGCGCCGGCGCGGACCCGTACGGGCTCGCGGGCCGAGGGGTCCTCGAACGCCACCCACGGGGGCGGGGCGCCCTGGGTCCAGCCGCGCAGCACCGCCTCGGCGGAGCCGACGGGACGGATCCGGGCGTGCAGGGCCTCGGCGAGCGGCAGGGCGGTGGCGCCGGCCGCCGTGTCCGCCGCCGCCGCGTCCGCCGCCCCGTCCGCCGCATCCACCACATCCGCCGCGTCCGCCCCTGGGAGCACGTAGTAGACGCCCCCCCGCGTCCTGGCCCGGCGTCAGATGCAGCCCGTCCGCCTCGATCCGCACGCGAACGGCGCGGGGGTCACTGTCCACCGCCGAAGCGTACGCACGCCCCCGAGCCCGCGACCACCCCTGCGACCACCCCCGCGACCGGCTACTCCGCCCCGTAGACCGGGTGCGGGGGCTCGGATTCGGCGAGGAGCTTCGTCGCCGCCTCCCCCGCCTCCGTCGGGGTCCAGCGGGCTCCGCGGTCCGCCGTCGGGCCGGGGCGCCAGCCCTCCATCACCGTGATCCGGCCCCCCTCCGCCTCGAAGACCCTGCCCGTGACCCCCGCCGAGGCGTCCGAGCCCAGCCACACCACCAGCGGGGACACGTTCTCCGGGGCCATCGCGTCGAAGGCGCCCTCCCCCGGCCGCGCCATGCTCTCCGCGAACGCCTGCTCCGTCATCCGGGTCCGCGCCGCCGGGGCGATCGCGTTGACCTGGACCCCGTACCGGCCCATCTCCGCCGCCGCGACCAGCGTCATGCCGAGGATGCCGGCCTTCGCCGCGCTGTAGTTGCCTTGGCCGACCGAGCCCAGCAGGCCCGCCCCCGACGAGGTGTTGACCACCCGCGCCGCCACCGTCCGCCCGGCCTTGGCCTCCGCCCGCCAGTGCGCCGCCGCGTACTTCAGCGGCAGGAAGTGCCCCTTGAGGTGCACCCGCATCACCGCGTCCCAGTCCGCCTCCTCCAGGTTCACCAGCATCCGGTCCCGCAGGAACCCGGCGTTGTTGACCAGCGTGTCCAGCCGGCCGAACGCCGACAGGGCGGCCCCGACCAGGGAGGACGCGCCCTCCGGGGAGGCGATGTCCTTACCGTGCGCCACGGCCTGGCCGCCGTGCGCCCGGATCTCCGCGACCACCTGCCCGGCCGGGCTGTCCTCCCCCGGCTGGCCGTCCAGGCCCACCCCGAGGTCGTTGACCACGACCTTGGCCCCCTCGGCCGCGAACGCCAGCGCGTGGGCCCTGCCCAGCCCGCGCCCCGCGCCCGTCACGATGACCACTCGACCCTCGGCAAGTCCCATCTCAGCTCTCCTTGTTGACCGTTGCCGCATCCAGAAATGCCGGGCGCTCCCCGCCCCCGTGCACGAGCAGGCTCGCCCCGCTCACATACCCCGCACGACCCGAGGCGAGAAACACCGCCGCCGCCCCGACGTCCGAAGGTTCCGCCAGCCTGCCCAGCGGAACCGTCGCGCCCACGGCCGCGATCCCGGCCTCGTCCCCGTAGTGCAGATGCGAGAGCTCGGTCCGCACCATGCCCAGGACCAGCGAGTTCACCCGTACCTCGGGGGCCCACTCGACGGCCATGGACCGGGCCAGGTTCTCCAGCCCCGCCTTCGCCGCCCCGTACGCCGCCGTTCCGGGCGATGGCCGGGTCCCGCTGACGCTGCCGACCATCACCACCGAGCCGCGCGCCTCGCGCAGCCGCGGGTACGCCGCCAGCGAGGCCGTCATCGGCGCGAGCAGGTTCAGCTCGACGACCCGTGCGTGCCGCTGCGCCTCGCCCTCCCCCAGCAGCCGGTACGGGGTCCCGCCCGCGTTGTTCACCAGGCAGTCGAGCTGCCCGTACCGGCGCTCGACCGACCCGAAGAACTCCTCGACGGCGGCCGGATCGCGCAGGTCCAGCGCGGCGAACGAGGCCGTACGGCCACCCGCCGCGACCGGCTCCCCGGGTGGGCGGCGGGCGCACACCACGACCTCCGCGCCCGCTTCGAGGAACGACCGGGCGATGCCGGCGCCGACGCCGCGGGTTCCGCCGGTGACGACGACAACCCTCCCGTCGAGCTCCATAGGCTGCTACCTTCCTCGCCTAACAAATGTTTGGTGGAAAGGTAGCTGATCCTGTCATGGGTGTCTCCACCTCAAGCCCCGACAAGGGCGTCGCACTGGTCACCGTCGACTTCCCGCCCGTCAACGCCCTTCCCGTACGGGGCTGGTACGAACTCGCCGACGCCCTGCGCGCCGCCGGCCGCGACCCCGGGACCCGGTGCGTCGTCCTGGCCGCCGAGGGCCGCGGCTTCAACGCCGGCGTCGACATCAAGGAGATGCAGCGCGACACCGGCCACGGCGCCCTCATCGGCGCCAACCGCGGCTGCTACGAGGCCTTCGCCGCCGTGTACGAGTGCGAGGTGCCCGTCGTCGCGGCCGTGCACGGGTTCTGCCTGGGCGGCGGCATCGGCCTCGTCGGCAACGCCGATGCGATCGTGGCCAGCGAGGACGCGACCTTCGGGCTCCCCGAGCTCGACCGGGGCGCGCTGGGAGCCGCCACCCACCTGGCCCGGCTCGTCCCGCAGCACCTGATGCGCGCCCTCTACTACACCTCCCGCACGGCGACCGCCGCCGAACTGCACGCGCACGGCTCGGTGTGGAAGGTGGTGCCGCGCGCGGAGCTGCGGGACGCGGCCCTGGGGCTGGCCGCCGAGATCGCGCGCAAGGACGGCTGCCTGATCCGGCTGGCCAAGGCGGCCATCAACGGCATCGACCCCGTCGACGTGCGGCGCAGCTACCGCTTCGAGCAGGGGTTCACCTTCGAGGCCAATCTCAGCGGGGTCGCCGACCGGGTCCGCGACACGTTCGGAGAATCCGCGGAAGGCTCTGCGGCGGGAGCGACCGCGGGAAGGGAGCGTTCATGACCGACAAGACGATGACCCCCGAAGAGGTGGTCGGGCAGCTGCGCAGCGGGATGACCGTCGGCATCGGCGGCTGGGGGTCGCGGCGCAAGCCCATGGCCCTGGTGCGTGCACTGCTCCGTTCCGAGATCACCGATCTCACCGTGGTCTCGTACGGCGGCCCCGACGTCGGCGTCCTCGCGGCCGCCGGCCGGATCCGCCGGCTGATCGCCCCCTTCGCCACCCTCGACTCGATCCCGCTGGAGCCGCACTTCCGGGCCGCCCGCGAGAGCGGCGCCCTCACCCTCACCGAGTACGACGAGGCCATGTTCATGTGGGGCCTGCACGCCGCCGCCAACCGGCTCCCCTTCCTCCCCGTCCGCGCCGGCCTCGGCTCCGACGTCATGCGGGTCAACCCCGAGCTGCGGACCGTCACCTCCCCCTACGCCGACGGCGAGGAGCTCGTCGCCGTCCCCGCCCTGCGCCTGGACGCCGCCCTCGTCCACCTGAACCGGGCCGACCGCCTCGGCAACGCCCAGTACCTGGGCCCGGACCCGTACTTCGACGACCTGTTCTGCGAGGCCGCCGACGCCGCGTACGTCTCCTGCGAGCAGCTCGTGGAGACCGCCGAGCTCTCCAAGGCCGGGCCCCCGCAGTCCCTGCTGGTCAGCCGGCACTCCGTCACGGGCGTCGTGGAGACCCCGAACGGCGCGCACTTCACCTCCTGCGCCCCCGACTACGGGCGCGACGAGGCCTTCCAGAAGCTGTACGCGGCCACCTCCTGGCCGGAGTTCTCCGCCCGCTTCCTCTCCGGCGGCAGCGAGCACGCCTACCAGTCGGCCGTCCGGACCTGGCACGAGGAGCAGCGGTGAGCGCATCGAGCACAGTGGGCACGGGCACGGCCACGGGCACGGCCACGGGCGTCTCCCGGGCGGAGTACTGCGTGATCGCCTGCGCCGAGGCCTGGCGCGACAACGGGGAGGTGCTCGCCAGCCCGATGGGCCTGATCCCGTCCTTCGGGGCCCGGCTGGCGAAGCGGACCTTCTCCCCCGACCTCCTGCTGACCGACGGCGAAGCGCTGCTCGTCGGTCCGGACGGGGAGACGGAGGGCTGGCTCCCGTACCGGCGCCACCTCACGATGGTCACCGGAGGACGGCGGCACGTGATGATGGGCGCCAGCCAGATCGACCGGTTCGGCAACCAGAACATCTCCTGCATCGGCGACTGGGCCCGGCCGGCCCGCCAGCTCCTCGGGGTGCGCGGAGCGCCCGTCAACACGCTCAACAATCCGGTCAGTTACTGGATCCCCAGGCATTCGCCGCGGGTGTTCGTCGAGCGGGTCGACATGGTGAGCGGGGTGGGGTACGACCGGGCCGAGGCGGCCGGCGTGACCCGTTTCCACCGGCTCCCCCGGGTGGTCAGCGATCTCGGCGTCTTCGATTTCACCGGCCCGGACCACTCGATGCGCCTGGCCTGCGTCCATCCCGGCGTCACCGTCGAACAGGTCCGGGCGGCCACCGGGTTCGCGCTCGCGGTCACCGGCGAGGTCCCGTACACACGGGAGCCGACCGCCGAGGAGCTGCGGCTGATCCGCGAGGTGATCGACCCGAAGGGGCTGCGCGACCGGGAAGTGCGGGCCTGAGGCGATGAAGACGGCATTCACCGAGCTGGTCGGGGTCGAGCATCCGATCGTGCAGACGGGCATGGGCTGGGTCGCGGGCCCGCGCCTGGTGTCGGGGGCGGCCGACGCGGGCGCGCTCGGCATCCTGGCCTCGGCCACGATGACCGTGGACGAGCTGCGCGCGGCGGTCCGCGAGGTCAGGTCCCGTACGGACGCCCCGTTCGGGGTGAACCTGCGCGCGGACGCGGGGGACGCCGCCGAGCGGGTCCGGCTGATCATCGACGAGGGCGTACGGGTGGCCTCCTTCGCGCTCGCCCCGTCGAAGGAGCTGATCGCCCGGCTCAAGGACGCGGGCGTGGTGGTGATCCCCTCGATCGGGGCGCGCCGGCACGCCGAGAAGGTCGCGGCCTGGGGCGCCGACGCGGTGATCGTGCAGGGCGGCGAGGGCGGCGGGCACACCGGGGACGTGGCCACGACGGTGCTGCTGCCCCAGGTGGTCGACGCGGTGGACATCCCGGTGGTCGCGGCGGGCGGCTTCCACGACGGCCGCGGCCTGGTCGCCGCCCTGTCGTACGGGGCCGCGGGCATCGCCATGGGCACCCGCTTCCTGCTGACGTCGGACTCCACCGTCCCCGACGCGGTCAAGGCCCGCTACCTGGCCGCCGGGGTCAAGGACGTCACCGTCACGACGGCCGTGGACGGGCTGCCGCACCGGATGCTCCGGACCGAGCTCGTCGCCTCCCTGGAGCGGGCGGGCCGTACCCGGGCCCTGGCGCGGGCGGTCCGGCACGCGGCCGCCTTCCGCAGGCTCTCGGGGCTGTCCTGGCCGGCGATGGTGCGCGACGGCCTGGCGATGAAGCACGGCAAGGACCTGTCCTGGAGCCAGGTCCTGCTCGCCGCGAACACCCCCATGCTCCTCAAGGCGTCCATGGTCGAGGGCCGTACGGACCTCGGAGTCATGGCATCGGGCCAGGTCGCGGGGGTGATCGACGATCTCCCGTCCTGTGCGGAGCTCATCGCCCGCGTCATGGCCGAGGCACACGGTGTGCTCGCACACCTGCAGTCGCTCGACGCCCTGCCACCACCAGGGTGACCCTCCTTCTCCGTTGCAGGAGCAGCCAGATGAGCCGTGCCCGAATCCGCCTGGCGATCGCGGTGCTCGCGTCCGCCCTCGCCATCGGGACCCTGCCGGCCGCCGCACACGCCGCGCCGGCGCACAGCGCCACCGCCCCCGCCACCACCGCCGGCCGCTACCACCAGCGGGCGGAAACGATTCGCCAGATCCCCCTCCAGGGCGCGGTCAACGTCCGCGACCTGGGCGGCTACCGGACCTGGACCGGCGGCCAGGTCCGCCAGGGCCTGGTCTACCGCTCCGACGCGCTCGGCAAGCTCACCCCGGCGGACGTCACCGCCCTCTCCGGTCTCGGACTGAGGAAGGTCGTCGACTTCCGCATCCCCATGGAGCTCCGGTACGACGGTGCCGACCGGCTGCCCGCCGGGCTCACCGCCACCTCCCGCCCCGTCAGCGACCTCGGCCTGTACGGGACCCTCCTCGGCGCGATATCCAGCGGCGATCCCGCCACGCAGGAGCAGATGCTCGGCGGCGGCCGCGCCGAGTCCTACATGCGCGACATCTACCGCACCTTCGTGACCAGCCCCGAGAACCGGGCGCAGTTCGCGACGACGCTGCGGGAGATCGCGGACGGCGGGCAGGGCCCGCTCCTGTACCACTGCACCTCGGGCAAGGACCGGACCGGCTGGATGAGTTACGTCCTGCTGCGCGCCCTGGCCGTCCCGGAGTCCACGGCCACCCGCGACTACCTCGCGTCGAACACCTTCCGGGCCGCGTACGACGCCCAGGTGCGGGCGGGTCTGAAGCAGTCCGGGCGGATGCAGGACCCGGACCTGCTGATCCCGCTCCAGGAGGTCCGCCAGGACTACCTGGACGCGGCCACCGCGCAGATGGCGGCGGACTACGGCGGCTTCCACGGCTACCTCACGGACGGCCTCGGCCTGGACCTGCGGACGCTCGCGAAGCTCCAGACGAAACTGGTCCGCCAGGGGGTGTCCGCACAGTAGCGCCGGCCGCCCGGACAGCAGAACGCCGGGCAGCGCACCTCGCGCTGCCCGGCGTACGGGACTACTCGTCGATCCGCGTCGATC